>CAYIDT010000020.1:0-6083 GCA_964362265.1 uncultured Gammaproteobacteria bacterium
TATGAAATATCCGACATTGCAAGAATTACTGGAAGCAGGTGTTCATTTTGGACATCGGGCTTCCCGTGCTCATCCTAAAATGAAACCCTTTATTTATGGGGTTCGGGATGGGGTTTCAATAATTGATCTGACTTTGTCGGAAAAGTTTCTAAAAGAGGCTTGTGAATTTGTTTCCGGCCTTTCGAAAAACAATGAAATCTTACTTTTTGTCGGGACTAAAAAACAAGCTCAAGACTTGGTTTCAGAATTGGCAAAGAAAATTGGGGCTCCATACTTAAACAACCGTTGGGTTGGAGGATTTTTAACTAATTTTGATATAGTCCAAAACAATGTTAAAAAGCTAAAGGATTTGCGGGAGCAAAAAGAAAAAGGTGAACTTGAAAAATACACTAAAAAGGAACAGCTTTTATTGGATCGTGAAATTGCCAGGCTTGAGCGTGACTATGGTGGAGTCTTAGACCTTGTGGTAAAACCCGCGGCTCTTTTTATAATTGATGCTGTAAAGGAAAAAACAGCAGTGAATGAGGCCCGTCGTTTAGGGCTACCGATTGTGGCAATTACTGACTCAAACTGCGATATTTCCTTGATTGACTATCCTATCCCGGGAAATGACGATGCAATAAAATCTATTAAAATATTGGTAGAGACTGTTGTAGGAGCATATGAGGAAGGTAAGAAATCTCAAAAGGTGGTTTAAATGAGTATAGATAATATCAAGAACTTAAGAGAACAGACAGGAGCCGGGATTGCCGACTGTAAGGAGGCCCTGAGCAAATCGAAGGGCGATTTGGAAAAAGCTAAACAGTGGCTTAAAAAGCAAGGGTTTTTGAAGGCTGCTTCAAAATCTAAGCGAGAAGTTAAAACCGGACTGGTTGAAGTCTATTCCCATAATGGAAAAGTCGGGGTTTTGGTTGAGCTTCTCTCGGAAACAGATTTTATAGCTTCAACAGAAGACTTTAAAAATTTGGCTCATGAACTCTCACTTCAAATTGCCTCGATGAACCCCCTTTCTGTTGAGGAGCTACTCGAACAGGAATATATAAGAGAACCCGGAACTACTGTAAACCAGTTAATAAAGTCCGTTATTGGGAAGTTGGGAGAAAATATACAAGTAGGTAGATTTGAAAGGATTGCATTAGGAGAGTAAATGGATCCTATTTTAACCGAAACCATTCAGAAAATTGAAGATGCACTGGCTCATTTAAGAATGGAGCTTGCCGGAATTAGGGCTGGGAGAGCTAATCCAGCTTTAATTGAGAACATTCCAGTTGATGCGTATGGATCTAAGATGAAACTGGTGGAACTGGGAACAATTACAGCCCCACAGCCTACTCTTTTAGTGGTTCAGGTTTGGGATGCCGGGCTGGTAAATTCTGTGGTTAAAGCTATTCTAGAAGAAAACTTGGGCTTAAATCCGGCAACAGACGGTCAACTTGTGAGATTACCAATACCACCTTTGACAAATGAGCGGAGGCAGGAATTTGTAAAATTAACCCACCAAAAGCTGGAAGTTGCAAGAGTAGAGGTTAGGCAAATCCGCCAGGACAGTCGCCAAACTTGGATTCATCAAAAAGAATCAGGGGAAATATCTGAAGATGAGCTTTTCAGAAGAGAAAAATTACTTCAGGAGCTAGTGGATAAGAATATAGAGGAAGTTGAGGAGATCGGAAAAGGGAAAGAAGAAGAACTCTTGGAAATATAATGATTTAGACGAAGTCGCAAGCTATGCTTATTGCAATTATAATATTTATATTCACTCTTTTAGTTCTGGTAGTTATTCATGAGCTAGGGCACTTTTTAGTGGCCAAAAAGTTTAACATTAAGATTTTGGAATTTGGTTTTGGGATTCCACCTAGGGCTTGGGCTAAATTAATTGGGGAGACTTTAGTTTCAATAAACTGGTTGCCTTTTGGAGGTTTTGTCAGGCTTTTGGGAGAAGACGAGGTAGATAAGCAAATTCTGGAAAACAAGAGAAGTTTTGTTTCCCAAACTATTTCAAAAAGAATAGCTGTTGTTGTAGCAGGGGTTTTGATGAATCTCCTATTGGCTTGGGTACTATTTTATATTTTTTTAGGAGCGCAAAATTTTAAAACCTCTTTCCCGCTTTTGTTAGATCATCAATTCGCAGGAGTAAAGCAAAGGAATGAATCACTGGTTTTAGTTCGGGGGATTGCTAAAGATTCACCTGCTGAGGCATCTGGGTTAAAACCGGGTTTGGCAATACTGTCTATAAATGATCAAAACATAACAGATACTAATGACCTTTCTGCAAGGATTAAAGAAGCTGCGGGTGAGAAGGTTACAGTTTTAGTAAAAGACCCATCAACCAATGAGCACAAAACTTTTCAGCTGACTCCAAGGAAAAATCCGCCGGAAGGCCAAGGTCCAATTGGAGTTACATTAGCTAACTTTCGTTTGGCAAATATAGAATATGAAAATCCTGTTTCAAAACTTTTGGTAGGGCCAATACATTCCTGGAATTTAACTGCTTATTCAGGAAAAATTTTTGGTTCTCTTTTAACCAGGTCCTTGCAGGAGAAAAATATAGAACCTGTTTCCCAGACAGTTTCAGGGCCAGTTGGGATAACCTCCGTTGTAAATTCAATTTTAACAGAAGCAAAAAACCCCTTCCTGGAATATATGGATTTTGTAGCACTTTTATCGCTTAATCTAGCAGTTTTAAATGTTTTGCCTTTCCCGGCGCTAGACGGAGGAAGATTATTATTTTTACTGATTGAACTAATCAGTCGGAGACGAGTCCATGCCCAGGTTGAAAAATGGATTCATACAGTAGGCATGGTTATACTTTTGACACTCATGCTTTTGGTTACTTTTTCGGATATCCGTAAAATTTTACCATAGTTAATGTAATTTGTCAAAAGTAATGAAATATGGTATTATTAATATAATATGACATATTTAATTTCTGTTACCTCGCAGGGACAAATAAGTATTCCGGCTCCACTGCGAAAAAAATATGGGTTAGAAAAAAATGGCAAAATTATCCTTTCCGAAAAAGATGACAAACTAATAATTGAACCTGCTGAAGATATATCGGAACTGCGTGGTTTATTCAAGACAACAAAAAGAATTCCTTTTAAAAAGATTCGCCAGGGTTTTGAAGAATATCTGGCTAAAGAAGCCACCAAAGGAATGGGATGAAAATATTGGTTTTAGATACCAACACACTTCTTAGGTTTCTCTTAAATGATATTCCCGAGCAAGCAAAAAAGGTCGAAGAAACACTGGAGCTTTCAGAAAATGGCAAAATAAAAATAATTATTCCTCAAATTGTTATCTTTGAGATCGTTTATGCTTTGATTAAGCAGTATCAATTTAAAAATGAGGAGGTAGCAGAAGGGTTGAGAAAGATTATTATTAACAAATTTCTTCAGGTTCAAGATAAAGATATTTTTGAAGAAGCTCTTAAAAAATATTCCGGAAAATTAAGTTTGGCAGATTGTTTTATTTATTTCTTTGCTAAAAAAATGGAGGCAGAACTTTTTACTTTTGACAAAAATTTGCAAAAAGCTTTGAAATAGTGAGTATTATGAAATAAATATGAAAACTCAAGTCAAATCAATTACCAAAAAATCTCAAGATATTTCAGGTTGGTACAACGATGTAATTGAAAGAGCAAAGCTTGCAGAGCACGGTCCTGTTCGGGGGACATTGATTTGGAGACCGGCTGGGTATGCTCTATGGGAAGCTATTCAAAAAAATCTGGAGGTAAAAATTAAAGATTTAGGTGCACGAAGCGTTTATTTTCCACTTTTTATTCCTGAAAGCTTTTTAAAAAAGGAAAAAGCTCATGTAAAAGGATTTTCACCGGAGCTTGCGGTTGTTACCCATGCCGGAGGGAAAAAGTTGAGCGAGCCAATTGTTATTCGCCCAACCTCGGAAACAATCATGTATGATGCTTTTGCCCGCTGGATTCAATCATTTAGGGACTTACCTTTGGTTTTAAACCAGTGGGTTAATGTGGTCCGTTGGGAAAAACGGCCATACTTTTTCTTGCGCAACACTGAGTTTTTATGGCAGGAAGGACACAGTGCTCATGAAACTAATGAAGAAGCAGAGATTATGGCTGATAATGCCCTAAAAATGTATATAGATTTTTATCAAAAGAGTTTAGGGATTTATGGATATGCAGGAAGAAAATCAAAAGCTGAAAAATTTCCAGGTGCAGATGTTACTTTAACATATGAGATGCTGATGCCGGATGGAAAAGTAGTTCAGGGTTGCACTTCTCATAATTTGGGACAAAATTTTTCTAAAGTTTTTAAGGTAGAATTTAGTGATAAGTCAGGAAATAAAAAATTAGTTTGGCAGACCTCATGGGGTTTATCTTCCCGTTCAATCGGGGCAATGATTTTAGCTCATGGGGATGATAATGGTTTGATTCTGCCACCAATGATAGCTCCTATACAGGCAGTTATTATTCCTATAATTACTAAATCAGCTGATAAAGATAAAATTCAAAGTTTAGCGAGTCGGGTTTTTGAATTACTTGAAGATCAAAATATTAGAGTGAAACTTGATGACAGTGATCAGTCTCCAGGCTGGAAATTTAACCAGTATGATTTAGAAGGAGTACCGCTTCGGATAGAAATTGGTTCAACAGAGGTAAAAAATAATGGAGTAAGGGTTGTGAGAAGAGATAATGAGCGAAGCTCTTCTTCGAATGAGCAAAGCTCTTCTTCGAATAAGCAAAGTTTAACTATTAAATTTAATACCTTTGGAAATAATGTCATTGGAGTTGAGGTTAATAATTTATTAAGAGATATTCAAGTTAGTTTATTTGATAAATCGAGGAGATTTACAGAGGAAAATACAAAACAAGCAGATGATTACGAGGAATTTAAGGAAATTATGAATACCACAAGAGGATTTATCGAAGCTTTTTGGTGTGAGGATCCAAAATGTGAGGAAAAAATAAAGCAAGATTCAAAAGCTACAATAAGATGTTTACCTCTGGATGCAATTGAATCAGATGGTCAGTGTATTTACTGCAGAAAATTTGCCAAAAACCGTTGGCTCTTTGGACAAGCATATTAGATGATATAATCAAGATGTGAGAAGTTAGATATGATTACAAAAAATATCATTAAACAACCTAAATCTTTGATAGAGGTTACAATCAGCATTCCCTGGGCTGATCTCGAATCGAGATGGAATGAAGTTCTAACAAGACTTGGAAATGAAACGGAAGTTCCCGGATTTAGAAAAGGAACTGCTCCGGGGAACATGGTTGAAGCCCAACTTGGAAGTAAACTTCAAGATGAGTTTTTAAAAACAGTTCAGCCAGAATTTTTAATTGAAGCCTTAAAAGGCAGTGATATTATCCCAATTGATTATCCAAAGTATCAGCTTCTAAGTTTTAGTAAAGGTGTTGACTTGCAATATAAGGCTACGGTTACCAACAGACCAGCAGTTACTGTAGGGAATTATAAAGTGATAAAAGTTGGAAGGCCTGCAATAAAACCGGTTACTGATGAAGAAGTAAATAAGGTTATTGAAGATTTATTTAAGCGATGGAAAGCAAGAGCTGGTGCTAGTGGACAGGCTACTCCGAACGGGCAAGCAGGAACTGCCGGGTCAATCAGTTTTCAAGGAGGTGCTTCGGCGGACAAGCCCGATGATAGCTTTGCCAAAGCAATGGGTGCTTTGGATTTAAATGATCTTAAGATAAAAATCAGAAAAGATCTGGAAGATCATACTAAATACAACAATGAGCTGGATTTTGAGGAATCAATTTTGCAGGAAGTGGAAAAAATAACAGGTGTTGAACTTCCTGATATTTTAATACAGGATGAGCTAAATAGAATGCTTGTCAGCTTGCAGCGGCGAGTTGCAGACATGGGGCTTTTACTTGAAGATTATTTAAAAGGTCAGGGAAAAACTCTGGAACAACTTAAAAATGAATGGAGGGCTCAGGCTGAAAAAAACGTTAGAATGGAACTTGGGCTTTCAGAAATTGCCAGAATGGAAAATGTTGCAGTAACCGATGCCGAACTTCAAGCAGAAATTGATAAAATTGCAGACGCACGGGTAAAACAACAATTTGAAGCTCAGGAACCAAG
>CAYIDT010000020.1:6183-11063 GCA_964362265.1 uncultured Gammaproteobacteria bacterium
TGCCCATAATCATAAAAGCAAAACCCGGCGATACAACAGATACTGTAATCAGGAAATTCCAGAAACAAGTTGCTGCCGAGGGCTTGGTTCAAGAAATTAGAGATAAAGAATTCCATAAAAAACCTGCAATACTGCGGCAAGAATATTTGGCTGAGAGAAGAAGAAAAATAATGAGAGCAAAAAGATTGGGAATATGATAACTCTTAAGCTTCAAGCCGACCTAAAGGAAGCTCAGCTTGCAAAAGATGAAGTTAAAACCGGAACCTTAAGGCTGCTTTTATCGGAGATCCACAATAGTGAGATCCTCCTTCGACAAAGCTCAGGACAAGAAAAAGGTGAGCTTTCTGATAGTGATGTAATTTCTGTTATCCAAAGAGAAATTAAAAAAAGAAAAGAGGCGGCTGAGGGATTTAGGTCTGGTGGCCGTGAGGAACAGGCCCGAAAAGAAGAAGTAGAATTAAAAGTTTTGGAAGGTTATCTACCTGCTCAGATCTCAAATGAGGAGTTGACAGAAATTGTCCAGAGGGCTATAACAGAATTAGGTGCTGCTCAACTAGCTGATATGGGTAAGGTTATGAGCGTTGTAATGGGTAAAGTTAGTGGTAGAGCTGATGGAAAAAGGGTAAGCGAGATGGTAAAGGTACGACTGTCATCATGATTAACATCATTATTTCATCTGATCCAAGATATAGGGTAAATAGATTTGCAATACGATCTGCTGTACTGCAGTCCCTGAAAAGTCACGGAATTTTGGGTCGGGTTGAGATCGGAATAAATATTGTGGGACAGAGAAAAATTCACGAACTTAATAGGCAGTACAGGGGGATAGATGCAACAACGGATATTTTATCTTTTGCTCTTGAAGATCCAAACCCAAGTTACCTCCAGCACATCCCCAGAGTTGGTTTTGTGGCAGCTCCGGATAGGATGTTACGGCTTGGGGATATTGTTATATCTTATTCGCAGGCTTTGGATGATGCTGTAATGGATGGAATCTCGGTTGATGAGGAGATTGTTTATTTAGTTGAACACGGGTTAAGTCATCTTTTAGGGATTCACCACTCTGAAAATTAAGGAGACCATGGATGTACAAGTTTTTTATCGGAAATATAGACCCCAAACTCTTGATGAGATCATTGGTCAAACGCAGGTAAAAAACACGCTTATTCAGTCTTTTAAAAATAACAAACTGTCTCACGCTTATCTTCTGGTTGGACCAAGAGGTACAGGTAAAACCTCAACTGCTCGAATCTTGGCAAAAATGGTTAATTGTGAGATGAATGGAGAGAGTCCTTGTAATAAATGTTCAACTTGTCTTTCAATAACAAATGGCAGCAGCCTTGATCTAATAGAGATTGACGCTGCTTCAAATAGAGGCATTGATGATATCCGGCACTTGCGGGAAACCGTAAAACTTGCTCCAAGTAGCTCTAGAAAGAAAGTATATATTATTGATGAGGTACATATGTTAACTACTGAAGCTTTTAATGCTTTACTTAAGACTCTGGAAGAACCTCCGTCTCACGTTCTTTTTATTTTAGCAACTACGGAATTAAATAAAATTCCGCCAACAATTCTTTCCAGAGTTACCAGGTTGGATTTTAAACTGGCCAGCATTGATGAGACCGTGGAAAATTTAAAGAGAGTAGCAGAGAGTGAAAAAATTAAAATTAAAGAAGAGGCCTTAAGAGTTTTGGCAAAAAAAGCTGATGGATCTTTCAGGGATGGGGTAAAACTGCTGGATCAGGTTTCAAGTCTGGGTAGAGAAGTGACAATGAAAGATGTTGAAGAGAGTTTGCAGGCTGGAAATTTTGAGGATGGAGTAGCTATTTTAGATAGTTTGGCAGAAAAAAACGGGAAAGAAGCTTTGAGTTTAGTTGTAAAACACCAAGAAGCAGGAATCCAGGTCAAAGAGCTAACTTTAAATCTACTGGAGCTTTTAAGATATGTAGTCTTTATAAAAAATGAACTGGGACCCCATTTGGTAAAAGAAGAAGTTGGGTCGGATAACTATCAAGTATTGGTAGGGCTTGTGGATAAGTTTTCCACTACGTCAAATGTGACTGATGCAATAAATCGTTTGCAAAATGCTTTGGAAAAAATAAAAATTAGCTCGATTCCGTATTTGCCACTGGAGCTGGCATTGGTTGAAATATGCAACTCTCTACCTCCTGTCATTCGCGGCGAAGCCACGCCCGCCTCGCCGAGACGAGTCGAGGCTGGGCCAAAGGCGGGCGAAGCGAGGCAAACAGAAAAAGATATGTCAGATTTGTCCAAAATAAAAGATAAATGGTCCTTTGTACTTGAGACAATAAAACCATATAATTATTCCCTAGAAGCACTATTGCGAAATACTAAAATTGCCGAAGCATCCGGCTCTGTAGTCGTTTTAGAAGTTCCCTATTCTTTTCATCAAAGAATTTTAGAAGCTCCAAAATCAAAAGATTTATTGGAATCTGTTTTAGCTGAGGTTCTAGGAAAAACAGTTACGGTCTCGACGGTTTTGGGAACTCGACCCCAACGAGTAGAGGATATTGCAAATGTTGCAGTTGCCCCGGAAGATGAAGTGATAACTTTAGCTTCAGAGATCTTTAATGGAAAGTTAGTTGATTAATTAGTATAATTTCCCAATGGAAAAAATTTGTTTGGCTATTTTAGCATCTGGTAGTGGAACTACTGGTGAAGTTTTATTTGATAAAGCTGTTGTTGTGGTAACCAATAATCCGGATGCGGGGGTAATTAAAAGAGCAAAAAAATATGATATTCCATGTGAGGTGAGAATGAGAAAAGATTATCAAGAGAATGGTAAATACTCTCCTAGTTTATATGGTGAAGAGCTTATTAGAATTTTTAAAGAATATAATGTTAATTTTATTTCTCAAAATGGCTGGGCAATTTTAACTCCTGCCAATGTGATTGCAGCATTTTCTGATCGTATTGTGAATTCTCATCCGGCTCCACTAGATCCTGGACACCTGGATTTTGGAGGAGTAGGGATGCACGGCTTAGCTGTTTACCTTGCAGTTTTGAATTTTGCTCGATTAATCAAGCGACCCTTTCAAACTGAGGTAACTTTACACAAAGTGGTTGAGGAATATGATAAAGGATCGCTTTTGGCATATACTCCTGTTGATATTTTATCAGGAGATAGCCCGGAGAGTTTGCAGGAAAGAGTAAAAGAAGCAGAAAAAAAGCAGAATGTTTCAGTTTGGAAAAAGCTTGAACAAACTGGGAAGTTAGTTACAGTAGAGCGTCCAAGCCGTTTAATTTTGCCCGGAGAAGAGGAAATATTGGAACAAGCTAAGAGACAAGCGATTGAACAATATCCGAAAGGATAGTAGAATATTTTTAAGGAGGAGATAAAAACGTGGGAGTTTTGGATAATTTAAAACAACTTGGGGATTTGAAAAAGATGCGGGATCAGGCAATGGAGATCCAAAAAAAACTAGCCGATATAAGGATTACTGTTGAACACTTAGGAGTAACTGTTGTAATGACAGCTGATCAAAAAGTAGTTTCTATTACCGGTGAGCCTGATTTACAAAAAGTAACCCATGCGGTTAACGAAGCATTAAAGCAGAGTCAAAAGCAAGCAGCCCAGGAAATGCAAGGCATGATGGGTGGAATGCCTGGTATGTAGAATGTGGTAAAATCCACATACTATGGCAACTGTTCCCAAACCGGTCCAAAATTTAATAGAGGCTTTTGAAAGACTTCCCGGAATTGGGCCCAAAACTGCACAGAGATTGACCTATTATTTACTCCATGCTCCAAAAGAAGAAGCACAGGCTTTAGCTAAATCAGCTCTTGAGATGAAAGAAAAAACTATTCTTTGTTCGATTTGTTTTAACATCGGGGAAAAAGACCCTTGCCAAATTTGTGATGATCCGGGTCGTGATCAAAGTATTATAGTTATAGTTGAGGACCCCCTGGATGTTGTAGCTTTAGACAAATCCACATACAAGGGGTTGTACCATGTTTTACATGGAGTGATTGCCCCAATGGATAATATTGGTCCGGATGAACTTCATATTAAGGAACTTTTACCCCGTCTGAAAAGTGGAAAGGTAAATGAGGTTATCCTTGCCACCAATCCAACCATGGAAGGGGAAGCAACAGCGATGTATATTCAAAGATTAATCTCCTCACTAGGGGTAAAAATTACCAGAATTGCCCGGGGGCTTCCTGTTGGCGGGGATTTGGAGTATGCTGATGAAACAACGCTGTCAAGGGCGATAGAGGGTCGCAGAGAATACTAATCGCTCGGTCTGTGTTATTATAAAAGTATGCATGCTAAGAATGTTATAGGCGGAACCTTTGAGGATTTAAATGAGGCTGTGGTTAGACCTGTTTCAGATGAAGTAGGAAAAGCTTTGGAACAAGGGGTACAAAATGTATTTCAAGGACAGAAGCAACCTGTTTCTGGATCCCAACCAGAAGAAACACAGGCTAAGCTACTTGAGGCTCGCCGTAAAATAAAATGGTGGAAGGATTTGAGTGATGCTCAAAGAAGGGTTAGGGAAGGTAAGAACCAAGCTCAAGCGCAGCAGCAACAAGCTGTTCAAGATAAAAAGCAAGTTAAGCAATTTGAAGTTTCTAAAAAACAACAAAAAAATATTGCCCTAGTAAGATCGCAGCGAAAAACAGAAATAAAAGGAGGAGTAGGTGGGTAAGGAAAGCAAAAATTTTATGGGAGAACAAGATAATAATTTGCCAGTATAGCGTCTAAATGGATTGAAAGCTTAGATGAGAGACTTTGCAAAATTCAAAGCCTAGTAAACTTAAAAACTAAGGCTGACCAAAATCTAATAGATAAGCTAAAAAGTGTGAGGTTTTCAAATGCTGACACTTTATAATACTTTAACTAGAAAAATTGAAGA
>CAYIDT010000021.1:0-10182 GCA_964362265.1 uncultured Gammaproteobacteria bacterium
ATTTCTAGATCCTCTTTTTGTTTTTCTTCCTCAAGATTTTCCCCTTCCATTAACTCATCAGCCTGAGTTGGAGTCGTTGTATCATCCGAAACTGAACTCACTGAAAGAGGTCCTATTCCTACGCCAGCATACTCCCTTAGCCTTCTCCTTGTCTCATCAAAGCCTGTGGCAATTACAGAAATCCTAACAGTATCCAGCTGATCCTCTTTAATAGTTGCTCCAAAAATAATATTGGCATCTGGATCAGCAGCTTGAGCAATAATTTGAGCTGCCTCATTAACCTCATTCATACCCAAATCAGGTCCACCAACGATATTGAATAAAACCCCCTTGGCTCCCTCAATTGAAACTTCCAAAAGAGGTGATGCAATAGCCATTCTGGCTGCAGCAGCTGCTCTATTTTCACCACCGGCTACACCAATACCCATCAAGGCCGAGCCGGCACTAGACATAATCGCTTTTACATCCGCAAAATCAACATTAATAAGACCTGGCGTTACAATTAAATCGGAAATTCCTTGAACTCCTTGACCCAAAACAGAATCAGCCAGTTTAAATGCTTCTTGCAAACTCATATTTTTTTCAACCACTTCCAAAAGCCGCTGATTGGGAATTACAATCATAGCATCAACTTTATCCTTTAGCTTTTCTAAACCTTCTTCTGCTGCAACCATTCTTCTAGTACCTTCAAAGCTGAAAGGTTTTGTTACAACTGCCACGGTCAACGCTCCAATATTTTTGGAAATTTGAGCAACAATTGGTGCAGCCCCTGTTCCTGTTCCACCACCCATTCCTGATGTCAAAAAAACCATATCAGCATCTGCTAAAACATCCTGAAGTTTTTGAGAAGATTCTTCTGCTGCAGCTTGACCAATAGTCGGATCTCCTCCTGCTCCAAGCCCTTTGGTTAAACTTTCTCCAATTTGAACTTTTGTTGGGGCTTGATTGGTTAAAAGAGCTTGGGCATCAGTATTAACAGCCACAAAATCAACACCTTGAATTTGCTGAAAAGTTATCATCGAGTTAACAACGTTTGAACCACCACCACCCAAACCTATTACTTTAATTTTTGCAAATCGCGCTACATCTGGCTTGATTAACATAATGAATAGTTATTGGCAGAATACTAACTCAGGGGCATAAAAAAAGCAACCCCCTATTTAAGGCAACAGGGACTTAACCCAGGAAATTCCTTTTTGTATCACTGTAGGAATTTGCAAACTTTTTGCTAAAACTGGAATTTTTAATTCTCCTTCAGAAGTATTACTTACTCCATAAAGCAAAAGTCCGGCCCCTGCAGCAAAAGCAGGGGAGTCAATTTCATCAATCAAGCCTGATAATCCTTCAATATTACCCACCCTTGCTGGCATTGCCAAAGTGTATTTTGCCTGTTCTAAAATTCCCACAGTCAAAGATCCTCCTCCACAAATCACTAACCCTGAGGGTGTCTGGGTACCAAATCCACTCTTTTTCACTTCTTTTCCAACGTATTTAAAAATTTCCTGAAGCCTTGGCTTAATAATTCCCTCAACTACAGCTTTCTCCGAAATTTTACTTATTTCTTCAGGAATACCCAAAGATTTAATATCTAATCCTTCTTCTTTTTTCTCTCCCTTTCTTTCATCCGGATTTAGTGCAACTTGTTTCTTTGCACCCAGGGATAGTTTAATTTTTTCTGCAGACTCAAGCGAAACTCTAAGCCCCACAGCTAGATCCGATGTTACATGTCTTGCGCCAATTGGCACAACCGCCGAGTATGAAACAGATCCATCTATAAAAACTACAACATCTGTTGTTTCCCCACCTATATCTACCAAAATCACACCTAGTTCCTTTTCAGTATCTGTTAAAACTGCCAGTGAAGATGCAATACCTCCAAAAACTAGCTCTTTAACATCAATTCCCACCTCCTGAATACATTTAACCAAATTCCTCATTGAGGTTGAAGAGCCTGTGATAATGTGCGTATCTGTCTCAAGGCGCACTCCTGTCATCCCAATTGGATCTTTTATTCCTTCTTGGCCATCAACAGTAAATGTTCTGGGAATTACATGAAGGATTTCTCGCTGGGCTGGCATGGGGAGAGCTCTTGCTGCCTCATTTACTCGAAGAACATCTGATTCTTTAATTTCTCCTTCAGGCTCGGAAACAGCAACAACCGCATGCTGGTTAACGCTTTCAATTTGGGCTCCGCCTATTGTGACAAACGCCCCTGAAATGGAATATCCAGCCATTCGCTCAGCTGCCTCAACAGATTCTGTAATACACTCAACAGCATCATCAATATCTACAACTTGTCCTTTTCTAACTCCCTTAGAAGTGGTCGCAGCAACTCCAATTAGATTAATTTTTTCATTCTCAGAAATGCTAGCAATTAGAGTCGCTATTTTCGAAGATCCAATGTCAATTGCACAAATCACTTTATCTTTTGCCATTTTTTGGGGCGTATTTAACAACCGGATTTTCAAATCTTAAATCTATCAAATCCAACTGCCTTTCTTCTATTTTAGCCTGAGTTGTTATGAGTTGTAAAGATACAAGTTTTTTATTAAAATTCTTGCTTAAATCGATTATTATTTTTGGCATCGAGTCAACCTCTAAAATACTACTTGAGTATATTATTGCTTCTTTTGAGAAAATGCCCATTTTTTTCATATCTTGCAACATAAGATATGCATTCTTTAAAATATTTTCACTGATTTTATCTCCAATTTTTAAATTTTCACTGGATAAATATAACTTTGGTATGTCATGCCCCCCTCCATTAGTAGCAAATATCACTCCTTCTTCATCTACTAAAAAAGATGATGGAGTTGCAGTTAAACTGGACACCAAATTAAGCGTTGCCCGTCTACCGTATACTTCAATTAATGCACTTTGCGGATATTTTTTAATTAACTTAACAGTCTTTATACAAGAATATTTTGATTTAAGGAGTTTCTCAAGTTGTGCTTGATCAACGAAAAAAATTTTTTTATTCAATAGCGCTGATTCTTTTTGAACTGAAACCCCATTTAAACAATCTAAATTATGCTCATTTACCTGGATTGATTTAATACTAAAAAAACCAGAATAAAAAAGTAGACCTAAATCAATCACTAATAGAAAAATGGCAGTTAACAAACCAATTTTTAAAAGCTTTAGCCCTCTTTCTCCCCTTTTAGCCATATTCCTATTATAACGCGTATATAAACTTTAAATAGCCAAAAGTATTGTCTCCAAGGCTAACCTTTTGGCAGCATCCGGGACTATTACTTCTCTTGCTTTCCTAGCTTGCTCTTTAAAATGATTCAAATCATTTAAACAGGAATTAATTTCTTTTAAAAAAAATTCACCATTTAGTTTGCTTTGAGGTAAAATCCTAACCAGTCCAAGTTTTTCAAAATATTTGGCGTTTTTGTTTTGTTCGTCCTGATATAAATACGGAATTGGGATTACCAAAGCTGGAATTCCTAAAAATGCAACTTCTGTTAAGGTATTTATTCCTGCTCTGCAAACAACCAAATCAGCTTTTTTCATAATATCCCCCATATTTGGAATCCACTTGGCAACTTGGTAACTTTCATTCTGCCTGTCTTCCAACCTCTCAAAATCCATAAACTTAGCATCCCCTGTCTGATGAATGACATTCGCTATTTTGGTTAACTTATCTAAAACTTCCTCAACCGCAATATTTATAGTATGAGAGCCTTGATTACCCCCGGTTATTAAAATTACTGGCAGCTTTTCACTTTTTTTTATATTTTTTGCATTCAAAATTTCTTTTCTCAGAGGGTTACCAGTTAAAACTACCTTATCTTTACTAAAATCATAATTTGTCTTAAAAGAGACAGCAATTTTATTAGCAAACCAACCGCTGATCCTATTAGAGAGTCCTGTAACTAAAGTCTGCTCATGAATAATGATTGGGATAGAAAACAGCCAACCCAATATCACAATTGGAACAGAAACATATCCACCAAAAGATAAAATTACATCTGGAGCTTCGTTGATGAGTATAAAAAATGCCTGGATAAACCCTATTGGAATTTTTATTAAAGAGGGAACAGTATAAAGTGTAAACGCTCTCTGAAGTCTTCCAGTTGTTATGGAGATAAATCTTACCCCAAGTTTGGGTAAGATTTGCGATTCGGATGATGGCGTAGGATCTCCCTCCTGGGTAGTTTTTCTACCAACATACACAATTTCTACTCCATCATATATTTTCAACTCTTCAATAGTAGCCAGAGCAACAGTAAAATGTGTCCCAGTCAGCAGTATTCTCATAATCTTAGCCTTTTCTTGAAATATTAAGTAAAATTCCAATTGCAGCCATATTCACAAGAAGAGCTGATCCTCCATAAGAAATAAAAGGCAGGGGAACACCAGTTAATGGAAGCAGTGCCACCGTTGCTGAAAGGTTTATAACCGCCTGAGCGCCAATCCAAGAAGTAAGTCCTGCAGCCAACAGTTTTCCAAATACATCAGGAGCTTTCTGAGATATTCTAAATCCTATTAAAATAACTGCTGCAAAAAGAACAATTAAAAACAGACCCCCTAAAAAACCCAGTTCCTCTCCAACGACTGCAAAAATAGAATCTGTGGTTACTTCAGGAATATAAAATTTTTGTCTTGATTGACCTAAACCCAGACCTAAAAACCCACCACTACCCAAAGCAATGAGTACCTGAGCAATATGATAAGTGAAACCCTGAGGATCTGAGAAAGGATCTAAAAAGGCTGCAATTCTTTTGCGACGAAACTCCGAGGTAAAAATCAACACAAGAAAACCTATACTTGAGAATATAAGTCCTAAGAAAAGTTGCCAAAGTGGGCCCCCTGCTACAAAATAGATTGATAAGGAAGCGGCAGTAAAAACAATTGTCGATCCTAAATCTCTTTGTAAAAAACCTATTAAAAAAACTCCCAAAAATACTAAGATTAAAAAATGTTTTATTTTCACACCCCCTTCAAAAATTCCAGCCAGCCAAAGTACCGCAGATAATTTAAAAATTTCCGTTGGTTGTATCGTAAGAAAACCTAGGTTTAGCCACCTTTGCGCGCCTCCTGAGTTTGTGCCAAGTCCGGGGATAAAAACTGCAACAAGCAATAAAAAGGAGATTATAAGAGCTGTCCAGGTTAATTTTTTTAAACTTCGATAATCAAAATATGCAAAAAAAACTGCTGAGAAAATAGCAAGAACAGTCCAAATAAGCTGCGCTCTTATGTAATAATAACTATCCCCAAAATCTCTGTATGCTTGTACAACAGAGGAATCAAAAATAGCAATCAGTCCAAAAATAGTCAGCAGTGCTACTATAACAATCAGAGAAATATTAAATGAATTTTCCTGCGGGAGATAAATTTTTTTTGATTTCATTTTGAAAGAAGTGCTAGCCAAAGTCCAAAAATTGCAAAAAGCGCCTGTGCCAACCAAAGCCTCATCACAATTTTAGGTTCTTCCCAACCGATAAATCTCAACCACATATGAAGTGGCGCAATAGTAAAGATTTTTCGTTTAAAAAATATTTTAGAGAAAATTTGAATAAGTGATGTGGTTATAATTACCACAAACATCCCCCCAATTATTGCTAAAGCCAATATTTTACCCATTAAAAGTCCAACAACTGCTAAGGTAGCACCAAACGATAGCGCGCCTGCATCCCCAAGATAAATCCTTGCAGGATAAACATTAAAATACAAAAAGGCAAACAAGCTGCCTAACCATATTCCTATAAAAGTGGCTAGGGGTAAATTTAAAGTGGCAGAAGCCAGAGCAAGAAGTGCAAAAAGGGATACAACCAAAAGCCCTGAAGATAGTCCATCTAGCCCATCCGAGATATTGTACGCGTTTGAAAAAGCAACAATAACAAACGCTGCCAATGGAATATACCAAGATCCAATAATAAAGTTACCTAACCCTGCAATATAGATATTATTTAAACCGATTATATTGTAAAGCTGAAATCCAACTATGGTGGCAAAAACTATTTGTAAACCAAATACAAATCTTGCTCTTATCCCGGCGAATTTACCAGAAAAAGCTGTGAAGATTTTTTTAAAATCATCCAAAAGTCCAATAGCACCAAAAGATAAAAAAGTAAATATTAAAATCCAAAGTTCTTTTCTCTGGTTAAGGTCAGAAAAATTATAATAGCTAATAATAAGAACTGTAACTATTAATATTAGAAGAATACCTCCTCCAACAGGAGTTTCTATATCCTTGCCTGCCAAAAGTTTGTTATGAATTGGGGTTCCTGAATCATCATAGCCTTTAGGAATTGGGCGCTTATATTTCTTCCTTAGATAATAAAGGAGGTCAATAAAAGGAACCATAAAAAAAGAGGTTATAATAAAAGATAGTAGAACTAAACCTAAAAGTTCAGTCATATGTTTTTTTGGTTAGCTTCTTTACAACCTCATCCAATCTTACCCCTCTTGCCCCCTTAATTAAACAAACATCTCCTTTAGATAGAACCTTTAAAAGTTTAGACACAATTTGAGGGTTTTGCAAATTTGTCTCCATTTTTTCTGGTAAAAACCCCAGTCCTTTTAATTCTTCTGCAATTATATTTGCATCACCCGTTCCTAAAAATACTAAATCCACTCTATTTTTAAAGATAATTTGGGCAATCTTTTGATGCATTTGTTTAGACAAATGCCCAAGTTCTCTCATCTCTCCCAGCACAACTATCCTTCTTCTGGCACTAATCTGCTGCAACGCATCTAAACCTGCTTCAAAAGATACTGGTGACCCATTATAAGTATCATCCAAAATTATTGAGCCTCCAAAACCTGGAAGAGCTTCCAGTCTGTGTTCTGGTGGTCTCATTTTTTCTAGGGCATTTTTAATATTTATTAAATTCATCCCTTCAGAAAGCCCAAGGGCTGCTGCATTAAGCGCTGAGTAAATTTGATGTTCACCCAATAAAGGATATTCAACCTTTACTCTTTCAACTCCACAATTTAACTCAAAGCAGGTTACAAAGTTTTCAATTCGAATATTAGAAGCCCAAACCTGGCAATACTCTGGATCTTTCCCAATAAATATCAGCTCCCCCTTGAAATTTTCTGCCAGCTTTCGAACATTAATATCATCATAATTCAGGATAGCTAAACCATCACTGGGTAGCGCATCTATTAACTTTCCCTTCTCTTTGGAAATCTCCTGCAACCCTCCTAAAAATTCACTGTGTTGATAAGCAATTGAGGTTATAATGGCAGTTTTTGGGGCAACTAATGAAAGATAAAAATCCATTTCCCCGAGATATTCTACACCCATTTCTAAAATTACTTTTTTAAATTTAGGCCTTAAAGATAAAAGAGTACTTGGAATATTAAAAATTGGATCAAGGTTTGGTTCAGTAGATAATACCGGATTTTTTTGGGAAAGAACTAATTTGCAAGCTAAAACTGTTGTTGTTTTCCCAACAGAGCCGGTAACTCCAATAAATAAAGATCTTGGATAAAGTTTTGCATACGCTTTAGCTAAATAAATTCTTGCCAAATGGAAAGGTTTTTTAAAAGGCGCAACCTTTGTTGCATATGGCGTTATTTGCTCCCAAACAGGATGGTTTTTTATATTCATATAACTTTTAGTTGATTTTTTTTATCTCGGCACCCAACCTTGATAATTTTCCTACGACATCTTCATAACCTCGCTCAATTAACTCAGCTTTGTTAATAATACTTTCTCCACTAGCTATCAGTGCAGCTAAAACCAAAGCCATACCAGCTCGAATGTCTGGAGTTTCAACCTCCCTTGCTCTAAGTTGGGTCGGTCCATAGACCAAAACACGGTGTGGATCAGCAATGATAATCTTAGCACCCATTGAAATTAGTTTATCTACAAAAAACATTCTGCTTTCATACATCCAGTCATGACACAAAGTAACACCTTTAGCTTGGGTAGATAGTACAATAGCAACAGACATTAAATCAGTTGGAAACCCAGGCCAAATATTAGTTATTATTTTATCTATGGCTTTAATTTGGTCTGATTTAACTCGAAATCCATTTTTTTGTTTAATTAAAAAAACTCCAAAATCTTCCAATACAGCCTCAATCGGCTGTAAATCAGTTTCAGGATCGCAATAAATGGTAACGTCTCCATTGGTTATTGCAGCGGCAATTGCATATGTAGCTATTTCTAGATAATCATCGCCTATCCTAAATTTTACCCCTTTTAATTTTTTTACACCTTTAATTATTAGGGTGTCCGTACCTACACCCTCAATTTTTGCACCCATCTTTATTAAGAGATGGCACAAATCAATTACATGAGGCTCGGAGGATACATTTCTTATCAAGACTATCACATTATTTATAACTGAGGCAAGGATTAGGTTCTCTGTAGCTGTAACAGAAGCCTCACTTAAAAATATTTTTGCGTCATTTTTAAGCTGTTTTTTTTTAATCGTAAAATAAAGATCGTTTTGGGAGATTTTGGCTCCCAGTTTGGAAAAACCGTCCAAATGAGCTTCTATACTTCTTTTGCCAATTATATCTCCGCCGGGAAATTTAAATGAAACAGCCCCAAATCTTTGTAAAATTGGGCCAACTAATAAAATTGACGCCCTAAGCTTAGAAACTAGGTCTTCAGGAAGAATAATTTTATTCAAATTGCTTGCGTTAATAGAAATTATATTACCATTTTTTTTAACTTGCACATTCAGGCTTTTAAAAATTTTAATATAAGTTTCTACATCAATAATCTCTGGCGTATTTTCCAAAATCACATCTTCATCTGTCAGCAAAGCCGCAGCCATACATGGAAGGATTGAATTTTTATTCCCAGAAACTGATATTTCTCCTTTTAATTTTTTGCTACCTCGAATAATATATTGCATGATTTTACCTCTTTGCTTTAAACCTAAAAACTACTGATAAAACAATATGTTTTCTCAAGGATAACGCATTTTTCTTAATTTGTTCAACTTCCCCATCTTCCAAAACCTGAATTACTTCGCTTTTATCTTGTAAAACTTTATTTAAAAATATATTACCGCCTAAACTACCTGGTAAATCTTGAATATCAGCCGATTCCAAACTCTGTTTATCGAGAAACTCAATTAAATTTTTCAGTGTTACTCCTGAATCAACTTCAACCATAGCTTCGTCCATCTCTATACCACTTTTCCCCACTTTTCCCTTAACCGATAAAACTGCAATATTATTAGTTCTATTTTTAATAATAACTCCATCAAACCCTTTATCTGAAACTATTAGTTTAGAACCTGTCCCAAATATTAGGCAGGGCAGTTTCAAAGCCTTGGTAGTTTTTACCATTTTAATTATTTGAGGTTTACTTGTTGCCACAAAAAAAACTTTAGCAGAACCTCCTATTCCTAGCGCAGTACGATCTTTCAAAGGTTCATCGAGCTTTATTGAATCGTTTCCAAAAGAATCTGCGATCAGCTTATATTTACTATCCATTCAATATTTCCTCCACAACTTCTTTGTCAGACCAAGCTTCCTCTGTTTTTCCATCAAAATTCATAGAAGCTTCATGGCCTTTCCCAAAAATACCGATAGTATCTCCTTTTTTTGCTAAATTTTTTATTGCAAAGCGGATTGCGGCCTTGCGATCATTTATGATAAAAAAGTTCTTACTTACCTGCGCCCCTGCTTTTTTTGCACCAAACTCTATCTGCCTATTTATTTGATCTATTTGTCCTCTTGGATCAACTGCTGTAACTATTACAATATCTGAAAGTTTTTGGGCAATACTACCCATCAAGGAGCGTTTACCAACATCTCTAAATCCTTCACAACCAATCAGGGCAATTAATTTACCTTTTGAACGCAAAGCTTTTAAGGCGTTTTCCAGTCCATTTGGAGTATGGGCAAAATCAATAAAAATTTTAATCCCCCGTGTATTTTTCACTTCCTCCATTCTGCCTGCGATACCTTCAAAATTCTCAACTGCTTTTCTGGCAATTTGTTTATCAATTCCCAATACCGCTGCCACCTCTATTGCCGCCCGGGCATTCTCAATATTGTAATCCCCAGGAATTTTAAGTTTTAATTTGTATTTATTAAAAGGAATAGTTTGGGGGATTTTTAAATTTTGATTTGCTATTTTAAATTTGGAATTTCTAAGTAATTTTAATTTGGTGTTTTTATATCTCTCAAAAGTTTTATGATAATCCAAATGTTCATGGGTAATATTGGTAATAACCCCAATTTCAAATTTAATTCCCC
>CAYIDT010000022.1:0-9951 GCA_964362265.1 uncultured Gammaproteobacteria bacterium
GGGGGATTTTGAAAACTTTCAGAGGCCCTTATTATTTTCTCAAAATCTTTAGCTTTTTGTCAACGGGGAATTTTTTGGCCCGCCTGTCGGACGGGCAGGTTTTGTCCAGGAAGCAAATTTACAACCTGGCCAATTTTTGCAGCCATAAAAAGTTTTTCCCCGTTTGGTTCTGCGGATTACAACTTCTCCTCCGCAATCAGGACATGAAATATTTAAAGGCTGCTCCAAACTTTCTGTATGTTTACAATCCGGAAAACCGCTGCAGGCCAGGAATTTTCCAAAGCGGGAAGTTCGGAGAATCAGCTCTTTTCCGCATTTGGGACATTTTTTACCTGCATATTCAACGGCCACTTTTATTTTTTCAGCTTCTCTTGCGGTCTCCTCAAGCTTTTTTTCAAACGGCAAATAGAATTTTTTCAAAGTCGGAACCCATTCCAGCCTCCCATTTGCTATTTCATCTAACTCATCTTCCATACCTGCTGTGAATTTATAGTCCATTATGTCGGAGAAATTGTTAACTAGAAAATCAGTTACTGCAAAACCTAAGGGGGTGGGTACAAATTTTCTCTCCTGCCTCTCAACGTAAAACCGATCCTGTATTGTTCCGATAATTGGAGCATAGGTTGAAGGTCTACCAATTCCGAGTTCTTCCAGTTTTTTGATTAAAGAGCTTTCTGTATAACGGGGTGGAGGTTCTGTAAAATGTTGACCGGGAAGAAGCTGAAGTAGTTTGAGTAATTCGCCTTCAGAAAGTTTGGGTAATAATTTCTCTTTATCATCATCTAACTCCTCTGACTCTTTAACTTTTCCATAAAGCTTCAACCAGCCTTCAAATTTAATGACCGAACCAGTGGCTCTAAGTAAATAATTGTCTGCCTGCACATCAACTGTTGTCTGATCTATGACAGCCTCATTCATCTGACAAGCCAAAAATCTTTTCCAAATCAAATCATAAAGCCTGACATGATCTCTATTTAAACCACTTTCTTGCCTGATGCCTGTTGCCTGTAACCTGACATTGGTTGGCCTAATTGCCTCGTGTGCTTCCTGAACATTTTTTGATTTTGCTTTATAAAATCTAGGTTTAGGAGGAATGTAATTTTTTCCAAAATTTTGACCAATATATTCTCTTGCAGCTGAAACTGCGGTAGGGGCTAAATTCACAGAATCTGTTCTCATGTAAGTGATAAGACCGCGCTCATACAAGCCTTGCGAGAGCATCATTGTCTTTTTAGGGGAATAACCGAATCTGTTTACACCGGCTTGTTGTAAGGTCGAAGTAGTAAAAGGAGGATAAGGGAAACGGCGAACCTCCCTTTTAGTAATTTTAGAAACTGTGTAGCTGGCCTTTTCAAGATTGCCAATATGTTCTTTTGCCTGCTCTTCATTTTTAATTGCCAGTTTTTTACCATTTAGTTCAATTAGGGTAGCAATAAAAGCAGTACCCGCGGCAGATAACTCCGCCTCTATAATCCAATACTCTTCAGGTTTAAAAGCAGTAATTTCCCGCTCCCTATCCACAATTATTCGCAGTGTTACTGATTGAACTCTTCCTGCAGAAAGTCCTCTTTTTACTTTTTGCCAAAGAAGGGGTGAAAGTTTATACCCTACAACACGATCCAAAATTCTCCTTGCCTGCTGCGCATTAACCAGTTTTAAATTAATATCCTTTGGATGGCGGAAAGCTTCTTTGATTGCATGTTCTGTAATTTCATGGAAAACAACTCTTTTTATATCTTTCCCCCCATTCCCGTTCATCAAATACTCAAGATGCCAGGCTATAGCTTCCCCCTCCCGATCAAGATCTGTAGCAAGCCACAAAGTTTTGGCCTCCTTGGCCAATTTTTTCAGCTCATTTACCCTTTTTCTTTTGTCTCTCGGAATAATATACTCCGGTTCAAAATCATGCTCAATATCTACCCCAAACTCTGATTTTGGTAAATCTCGGATATGACCCATTGAGGCCACAACTGTATAATCAGATCCCAAAAATCTCTCCAGGGTCCTGGCCTTGGTTGGACTCTCCACAATAACTAAATTATTCATAAATCAGAGTCTAAAACTTTAGGATCTACTTTTTCAAGCTCCGCTTTTAAATCAGTACTGCCATCAAACTGAAAAGTTTTTGGACGGGGAGTTGGAGTAGGAATAGTTTTTTCCAGAGGTTTAACCTCTGAAGTAACCGGCTGGATAGAATTTCTACCCCAAGCAGTAAATATAACAATTATAATAGCTATAAAAATTAAAATAGTTATATTTTTTTTATTCATTTAATGCCTTTCCAACTTCCCTTTTTGCCCGCAAAATCTTATTTGCCAAAATCCCCAAATCGGATTTTAAACCCGCCTTTGAGCTATATTTTTGGGCTCTCTGAAAAGCTACTGCCTCAGCCGCGTAAGTTATCCAATAATCAGCACTCTTTATCGGAGTATCCACTCCTCCAAAGGCCACCCGGGTCTCGGTTATTCCCTTTCTCCTACGAAGCTCTTCCATAATAGCGGCCAGCCTGTTTAAATCCTCCTCAAATCGATTACCAACTTTTTGATTTATTGAATCCAGGTTAAGTTGAGCATTGGCTACAGGGGAAAATATAACGGTTATAACCGTTATAAAAATAATAATAATATTTATCTTCATACTAAAAGCTCCATTCCAACCTTAAAAGACGTCCCCTTTTGAAGCTGATTTTGTAAAACCATTTTAGAGAGTTTAGCTTCCAGGGTATCCTGGATGAGCCGGCGCAATGGCCTTGCCCCTAAAACAAGGTCAAAACCGCGCTCCGCCAGCTGGCGGATCAACCCATCATCAAACTCAATCAAATACCCCTGCTCTTTCATTTGATTTTGCAAATCAGCAAGTTTTAACCTGACAATTTTTTGCAAATCCTCCTGGCTTAAAGATTTAAACAAAATCACCCCGTCAAATCTATTTATAAGCTCCGGTCTAAATTCTTTCAAAAGCTCATCCTTTACTTGGCTTTCCAGACTTTCCAGGCTTTGGCCGGCTTCCAAACCTTGAGCAATAATTAAAGAAGCGGCATTAGAGGTTGCAATAATTATAGTATTTGTAAAATCTATTGTCCTCCCGGCCCCATCAGTTAACCGACCATCATCCAGAACCTGTAAAAATAAGTTCAAAATATTAGGATTGGCCTTTTCAAACTCATCTACAAGAACTAGCGCATATTGTTTCGCTCGGACAGCTTCTGTCAATATTCCACCTTCTCCTGATACACCGATCAACCGATTTACTGAATCACTAGTTTGATACTCAGACATATCAAAGCGGATGAAAGCATCTTTAAAATACACTTCTGCTAAAATTTTTGCCAGCTCGGTTTTCCCAACCCCTGTTGGACCAACAAATAAAAATGATCCAATTGGTCTTTTTTTTTCTTTTAGGCCAGTAGCGGAGCGACGCAAAGAATCCGCTATAGTCCTAACTGCTTCTTCTTGATCAATCAATCCTTGGTGAATTTCTTTTTCCAAATTTAACAATCGATCTTTACTTGGTTTACCCAAAGAAACAATTGGAACTTTAACTCTTTTTTGTACAAGATCTTCGATAAGTTGTTTATTGATCAAATTATTTTGGGCCTCTACTTCAGCCTGCTCTAAGATTTCGATTGCTGAATCCGGCAATACCCGATCATGAATTAAATCCAGAGCCAGCTCAACAGCTCTTTTAATTGCAATATATGAAACTCTAATTTTCTTGTTTCTTTCCATCTCAATCGCCAAATTTTCCAAAATTTCTATAGATTCGGACTCGCTTACTGCAGGTACCTCTACCTTGGTAAAAAGCCTAGCGAAATTTGCGTTTTTTTCCAAAATTCTTGAGTAATTCAGAGACTCAGAGGTTGCGATAAACTGGAATTGATTTGATTCCAAGAAAGGCGCAATTAGAGCGTACAAATTCATTGACGCCCCTACCTCCCCAATCCCTAAATTATGAATCTCTTCGATTACCAATATTACATTTCCGGCAAACGCTATCTCATCAAAAATTTGCTTTATCCTGTCTGCCAGCTCACCTTGAGCGCTTATCCCGGCTAAAAGCCTTGTTGAGTCAAGAAGAATTATTCTTTTGGTTGCCAAAGAAGAAGGTGCATCGCCTCTAATAATAATTTTGGCCAAATAATGAATCAGGGCAGTTTTTCCAGATCCAGCCGGGCCAACAATTGCTACATTTCTTTTACCTTCCTGAGACAAAATATTAATAACTTCGTTTATTAGTTCCTTTCTTCCAACAAATTCATGAAATTTTTCCCTTCCGGCTATTTTTGTTAAATCCAAAGAATACTTATCAAGTTGTGGGGTTGGCACTCCAAGCCATCCTCTGTTTATTCCTTTTAAATGACGAATTTCAAAATCTCCATCCCAAAGCCAAACTTTTCTCCAATAATTTTTCTTTTTTCCCTGATAAATTAAAGCATTCTCAAAATCCTCTATTGAAAGATTTAAAGTAAGCAAAATATTGTCCGCTCCCGGAGAATTTTTTATTATTGATACAAAAAAATGACTTGGCCCAATATATTTACTAATCGTTTTTTTACTCAGCAAAAGAGCATCTTTACCAACTTGCTCAATGTCGGAAACTTGGTAATTTTCAAATTGAGCTGGGGATAATTCAATAAGACCAATAAAATTCTGTACTTCGAAATTATTAAGAAGTTTTTGAACTGTTACTTGTTTTTTATTCAACAGCGAAGCAACCCATAAGTCTTTTGGATCATGAACTTCCCATGTGGCTTTATGTGGATGAGTTACAGCATGAATTATAAAAAATCCTACTCCTGCAGCTAAAATCCACCAGCTCCAACCGCCCCCAACTTCCATAAAAACTAAACCAGGTAAACCAAACCATGCAAGGGATGCAAGAAGTATTAAAACTGAAGCTAACCCAAAAGCAAAAAGTCCTATTAAAATCCGAATAATTCTAAAAGTAAAGCTCAAAATTCTTCCAACTATGGTTGTATCATGAAAAAGTGGTACAATAATAAGTCTCCACATCAAAGTTACTGCCAGATCTTCTTCTAAAAACAAAATCAAATTTTTCCAGGTACGCAGAAAAACCACTAAAGATTCAAAATACCAAAATTTTAATAAATGTATGGGCAAGAACAGGTATTTCACGTTTTTAGTTCTATCTTAAATATTAGCACAATTTTAAAAGCGATCCAGACCCAGCTCTTCCAGAACCTCCGCCGGATCCATCACAAGACATGCACCTTCCTTAATTAAATCTGCAGGGCCACGGGATAAATCTGATGTAATTGGCCCCGGAACGGCAAAAACATCCCGACCTTGCTCCAAAGAATACCTTGCAGTGATTAAAGAACCGGAATCCGAAGCAGCTTCTGTTACCAAAACGCCAATTGAAAGACCTGAAATTATTCTGTTTCTAACCGGAAAATTCCCTGCAACTGAAAGATGATCTGGTGGAAATTCAGAAATTACAACTCCAAAACCTGATGCGATTTCATCTGCAAGTTTAGTATTTTCCGGAGGGAAAATTTTATTTAAACCTCCACCCAAAACTGCAATAGTTCTGCCATTATTGTCAATAGCAGTTTTATGAGCGCAAGCATCAACTCCTCTGGCCAGACCGGAAACTATAGTTAAACCAGAAGCGACAAACCCTGTCACAAATTTTTCCGTAACCATTTTCCCATAACCTGTTATTCTGCGCGTTCCTACAACTGCAATTGCTCGAGTGTCTTCAGCGATAAATTTGCCCTTGTAATAAATTACTATTGGCGGATCATAAATCTGAGCTAACAACTTAGGATATTCCTTATCAAAAATAGTCATCCATTTTATCCCCATTTTCTCCAAATCTAAAATCATCTGATCAGGGTCTAATTCTTTGCGTGTTTCTACCAGAAGATTTGCCACTCCTTCTGGAACCCCAACTTCCCTGATTTCCCTTACATTCGCTTCCCAAATAAGCTTCGGATCCTTAAAATGATCTAAAAGATTTTTAAGCCTCACCGGCCCCAGGCCATCTATTGTATTCAGAGCTAAAAGATAGTGAGAGTTTTTCACTTTTCTACTGGATAAATATCCTTGATTAGATTATTTTTATCTTCTGAAAAATAGTAGCGCATGATTTCTTTTACAACAGGTGCTGCTACAGATGATCCCTCTCCACCCCCTTCTACTAAAACAGTGACAGCAATTTTTGGATTATCAACCGGAGCAAAGCTAGTATACCAGGCATGGGTTCTACCTTTTGGATCTCCATATTCTGCTGTTCCTGTTTTCCCTGCAGTTTTAATTGGAAAGTTAAAAAATGGCCATGCTGTTCCTCCAGCTCTGGTCACCTCCTCTAACCCTTCTTTAATAACTTTTAAATTTTTAGAACTAATTAAATCTTTAATTAAAATTTTAGGATTTGTGTTTTGTAAAAGATGAGGTTTATATAGTTTTCCATCTCCTCCAACGTATGAAACCAAACCTTGAACCTGTAAAGGAGTTGTCAAAATAAACCCTTGACCAATTGATAAATGAAGTGTATCACCAGGATACCAAGGTAGATCTTGATTTTTTTGTTTCCATGCTGGATCCGGAACCAAACCTTCTACTTCCCCAGGAATATCAATACCTAGCTTAGTTCCCATTTTAAATTTTCTTGCCCAATCAATAAGGGGGCCTTCTCCTAAAGTTTGTCCAATCCAGTAAAAATAAGTATCTGTTGAACGCTTCAGCGCCTTAACAAGATTTACAGATCCTTCGGTTTTACCATACTGAGTAAAATACCAATTAGAAAATTTCTGCCCTGAGATTACAATTTGACCCAAATCCAAAACTTCGGTTTGCGGGGTAATTTTATCAGAAGCCAGAGCTGCAGCAGAAGAAACTATTTTAAAAGTTGAACCAGGAGAATAAACTCCTCCTATTGCCCGATTTAAAATTGGAAAGTTTTTAGCTGATAAAATTTCCTCTACCTTTTCGTCATCAGTTTCAAAAATATTTGGGTCAAAGGTTGGTAGAGATACGAGGCTCAAAATTTCTCCGGTCTCTGGATCTGAGACAATAGCTGCCCCGCAACAACTACCTACTTTTTGCAAAACTCCAATTAAGCTTTGGAATGCTATTTTTTGCAAACCAAGATCCAAGCTCAAAACCAGATTGTTTCCAGCAGTTGGGTGAACGGTACCAAGAACCCGAAGTGTATCTCCTTTAGCATCAACTTCGATAATTTCTCCGCCATCAATGCCGCGCAAATACTCTTCATAGCTTGCCTCAACTCCGGAAATCCCAAGTTTATCCCCGATTTTATAGTCTTTCTTATATTTCTCGTTTCTTAATTGCTCCTGCGAAATTTCTCCAACATATCCAACCACATGAGCAGTTTGCTCACCCTCTGGATAGCTTCTGATATTATCCACTTCAAGTAAGGGTGCTTGTGGGTCATTTATAGCTTCCAGCTCCAAAGCCTGCTCTCTTGTTAAAACAGTAGCTTTTGCGGTTTGCGGATCGATAATCCTAAAACCAGCCTGATTTTGTGCTAAAAGCTTTCCGTTTCTGTCAAAAATTACCCCTCTTGGGGCATGAATCACTTTAACTTTTATTCTATTACCCTCGGCCCGAATTCTATTTTCCTCTCCTTTAACAATTTGCAAATGAAAAAGACGTAAAAAAAGAATGAAAAATAAACAAACCGTTAAAATGCCAAAAAATAAAATCCGCAAGTTATCCTTCTCCTGGATTTGCTCACTCTGGTAACCTGGCAAAAACATATCTTTCCAATCATACTCACGGCCTTTTTTAAAATGACCAAAAATTGTGCCTCCTTTTGAGATCTCATCTGGAAAACCCAGTCCTAGCGATTTTTTTTTCATAAAATTGCTAAACGCGTAACTTTATCTCAGACTTTACCACAAATCTTTCTTCCCAAAGCTTAAGTAAAAAATAAATTGGCACTGCAAGTAAAATTTCAAGTCCAACCATCCAAAAATTAGCTGTAGCTATAAGTATTTTACTCAAAACTAGTTTTTCCAAAATCAAAAAAGGAACCAGGACTAATCCTCCAAAAAACAAATTTTTATGGATTGGTACTTTGGCCAGAACTTGAGTGAGCTCAACCAAACTTAAATAAATCAAAGCATAAAGACCTACAAATTGATTAGTTAGATGAGAAATCAAAATCCCGAATGCAAATGCTAAAATTAGATTTTTCCGCTCAGGCCTAATGTAGCTCTGAAGAAACAAAACCACCAAGACAAGATCCAATGGCAAAATAGTTGTTTGGAGAAAAGATAAAAATATTAAAATCACCACTAAAATTTTCATATTTAGTCTAAAATCACAAATACCACTTCTAAATCCCTAACATCAAAGGTAGGTTTTACTTTTGCTTGTTTAAAAACTTCACTGCTTTTTCCCAAAACAGTAGACACTTTTCCCAAAATTAAACCTCTTGGGATAAACTCCTCCAGTCCATCTGAAAAAACCAAATTCCCCTCCTTTATTTTTTCCTCCTGCAAAATTTTATCAAAAATAAGCTCAGCCCCGAATTGTCCCAAGATTATCCCTTTTGCTTTTCCTTCTAAATTTTGCGAAAAAGCTGAAAGTTTAGTATACGGGTCAGTTATGAGTGTAATAGAGGCTCCCTTGGGTGAAACATGAGCTACTTTCCCTATAAAATTATTTTCAAAAACTACTACTTGACCCGTTTGTACTCCATCCTCTGAACCCTTATCTATATGCAAGTTTCTATCAAGCCCAATTGGCCGGGCAGGTAAAAGATTATAATTTTTTGGATCCAAATAATTACTTTGGGAAATTTGGTCATTTGCCTCTGATAATTTTCTTTGCAAAGTTGCATTTTCCGACAAAGCCTGTCCAAGTTGAGCTTTTAAATTCTCATTCTGTCCTGATAAATCCTTAGCATTTTTAATAAAGTAAAATTGCTGCCCCAGATTTTGAAAACTTTTATAAAATCCGAATTGTATAGGAGCAGTGACAAAAGAGAGGGTTATTTTGGGGTATTTTAGGGCTCCGCTTAAATCCAAAATATAAAGGAAAATCCCAAAAATCAGTAGGGTTAAAAAAAGCCCAAAATTGGGAATATTTTTCATTTCGCCAGAATAATAACACTAATTTCACCTATTGACAAAGGGTTAAAGTATTTATATACTACCCTAAACTGCCATCTGGATATGGAAGCAACTGAAACAAGACCTCCGTTTAGAGATCAACTCCAAAGTGGTTGGGATAAAGGTAAATTCCTTTGCGTCGGACTGGATCCTGATTGGAGTAAAATTCCCCAGCACCTTAAGAATGAATTCCCAAGCGATGATGAAAAATATGCCGCTATCACAATATTTGCTAGAACTATCATAGATCATACAGGTGATTTAGTTTGCGCTTACAAACCTAATATAGCATTTTATGAGGATTCTGCTAACAATGAACTTGCTCTTTCCTCAATAGTTGATCATATACACGAGTCTTTTTCTGATGTTCCTATAATTGGTGATGTTAAAAGGGCAGATATAGGAAATACAAATAAAGGTTATGCAAAAATGGCATTTGAAAGATATGGTTTTGACGCCATTACTACTAATCCTTATTTTGGCGGAGATACTTTTCCACCATTTCAGGCTTATGAAAATAAAGGTTTAATTGTTCTTTGTAGGACTACAAATCCAGGCTCAAAAGAATTACAAGATATGCCAATTCATCTGGATTTTGCTAAAGGAGAAGGATTATTAACAGCTGAGGAATTAAGAATTATAAGAAGTATAACACCAGGTTTATATGTAATGAGGGTTTATGAAATGGTGGCATTTCTGGCAGCAAGAAGATGGAATACAAATGACCAGTTAGGACTCGTTGTTGGTGCAACCCATCCAGAAGCATTTGCCCCAGTTCGACAATTAGCAGGAGATTTACCATTTCTTATACCTGGAATCGGGACTCAGGGTGGAGATTTGGAAAAAAC
>CAYIDT010000023.1:0-5107 GCA_964362265.1 uncultured Gammaproteobacteria bacterium
ATAATGAATAGTTAGCTTTGGATATTGTTTTTGCCACAAGTCCAGCTCTTTTTTAAATATAAAATTCTCATTTGAATTTGAATAAATTAAAGTTATTGGGATTTTGAGCCTTTGATCCAGAGCGTATTTAATCATTGAACGGGCAGGAGTAACCCCAATTCCACCAGCTATTATTACAGAAGGAGAGCTAGTATCCAAAGTATAAGTGCCTGCAGGATGATCGCTTTCTAACTTGTCTTCTGGTTTTAAATTGGCCAGAAATTTTTTCAAAGGGCTTAATCCAGCTCTTGTTGTTATCATTAAAAAGTTCTCAGTAGGGGATGAGGCAATAGTAAACTCCCGCTGGATTTTTTGATATTTAATAGTTAAATATTGTCCAGGATAATAATCGAGTTTTTTTGGCCGCTCAAAAATTATTGAAAAAGCATCCCTAGCTTCTTTTTTAAGTTTTTTAACTTTTAAAAGCATGGATAAGAGTATAATGGTTGATGAGTATAAGAGTAAAGGCTATACTTGAAGATATGGATACTGCCCAAATTGAAAATGAACAAATAGAAAAAATTCAGCAGGTACTTGAAAATATTGGTCATCCGGTAGAGTCAATTAAACCAGTAAACGCCCAAACTCAGTTTCCAGAAACGCCTGAAATCCTTGAAATCAGAGGTGAGGTAGTGAAAGGGATTTTTCAGGATCTTGCGTTAGTTTTTAAAAAGGCTGCTTAAAAATGGAAGTAACACAAAGTAGTGGTCCAGATTTTTTAAATATTTTAGTTTTATTTGTCCTAAGTACTATTTTTTTAACAGCTTTTTTGGGTATTGTGGTTTATTTTGGCCGATTTTTAGTGGGTTTTATTAAATATAAAGATCGGGAAAAACAATCCCTGCGGTTTGTACTTTTGCAAATTACAGTACCTCGGGATAATGAGATAAAAATTGATGCAGCAGAACAGCTTTTTTCTACCTTTTCATCTATCAGAAAATCAACTGGGAAGCTTTTTGGGAGATTCAGTGCCCAACCCCACATTGGCTTTGAAATAGTCGCCCTTCATGAATCAATCCGCTTTTTGATTTCCTGCCACAGTACCCATCGAGATTTGATAGAAAAACAAATAAATGGAGCTTATCCTGATGCTGAAATTAAAGAAGTTTCCGAATACAATATTTTTTCCGAGTCGAATCAGACAGCTTTTACTTCACTAAAACTTAAAAATCAAGATTTTTATCCGATAAAAACCTATAAGGATTTACCAACAGACCCACTCTCAAGCCTTACTTCAGCTCTTGCTAAAATGCAACCAGGGGAAGGAGCTGTAGTGCAACTTTTAATTTCTCCTGCAGGCAATGACTGGAAAGATGCAGGGAAGGCCTGGCTTAAAAAAGAAAAAGATCCAGGAACAGCTGAAAAACCAAAACCCCCGCCTGATGCAAAACAAATAGAAGCTGTTGAAGGAAAACTTTCAAGGTTAGGATTTGGAGCGGTTATTAGAATTGTTGTATCTTCAACCTCGAAAGATTCGGCTAAAGCGCATTTATCCAATATTCGCTCAGGTTTTGAGCAATTTGTTGGTCCATATAATTCTTTAACGAGTGCAAAAATCCGCTCGGAAAAAGGTTTTATGACAGATTTTATTTATCGGTATATGCCAAAGTTTAGTAAAACCTGTGTTTTAACTCCAGACGAGCTGGCATCTATTTTTCATTTCCCCAATAAATCTATTGAAACTCCCCATATTAGCTGGTTATCTGCGAAAAGAGCACCTGCCCCAGAAAAAATCCCCACCTCAGGACTATATCTTGGACGCTCAGTTTTTAGGGGAGTTGAAAGACAGGTTTACTTGGGAGAAGATGATAGACGTCGACATATGTATATTGTTGGTCGAACTGGGACTGGTAAAACTGAATTTTTAAAAAGTTTAATGATTCAAGATATACATGCGGGAAAAGGTTTGGCTTTTATTGATCCTCATGGTGATGCCGCAGAGGAAATACTTTCACTGATCCCGCCCAATAGGGCAGAAGATGTAATTTATTTTGATCCATCGGATTCAGAGCGGCCATTTGGGATTAACATGCTTGAAGCCTACAATGAGGAGCAAAAGCATTTTGTGGTAGCCAACATCATAGGGCTTATGTATAAACTTTTTGATCCTAATAAAACTGGGATTATAGGACCCCGTTTTGAACACGGGGTTAGAAATGCTATGTTAACAGCAATGAGTAAACCTAGTTCAACTTTTGTTGAGGTGATGAGAATTATGACCGATGCCAGTTTTGTCCGTGAGCTTTTACCTTTAGTTCAAGATCCTGTTGTAAGGCGTTATTGGACAGACCAGATTGCTCAAACAACCGATTTCCATAAATCCGAGGTCTTAGATTATACGGTTTCCAAGTTTGGGCGCTTTGTAACAAATAAAATGATGAGAAATATTATTGGACAGTCTAGTTCATCTTTTGATCTTCGTAGAGTTATGGATGAAGGTAAGATTTTAATAATTAACTTATCAAAAGGTAAAATTACTGAAGAGAATTCAAACTTTTTAGGTCTAATTTTGGTTCCAAAAATTTTGGCAGCTGCCATGAGTCGTTCTGATATCCCTGAGGAAAAAAGACGGGATTTTTATCTTTATGTTGATGAGTTTCAAAGTTTTGCCACAGATACTTTTGCTGATATTTTATCTGAAGCTAGAAAGTATAAACTGAATTTAATTGTGGCTAATCAGTTTATTGGTCAGGTTCCCGAGGAGATAAAAAATGCGGTTTTTGGTAATGTTGGCACAATAATTTCATTCAGGGTTGGTGTAACAGATGCTAATTACCTGCAACATGAGTTTGCTCCAACTTTTTCGGAAAACGATTTGGTAAATGTAGAGGCCAGGCATGCTTATATTAAAACTCAGGTTCATGGTGAACCAGTCGCGCCTTTTTCAATTGATACCACCAAAGATCTGAACAAATGGAAGGCGATGTTAAATCCTCAAGTTGGCCAGGCTGTTAGGGAACTTTCCAGATTAAAATATGGACGGGATCGGATAACCATTGAGGGTGAAATTGCCCAGAGGGCTAGGCTTTGATATAATTCACCCACAGGCCCGTAGCTCAATGGTGGAGCATCAAGCTTATATCTTGAGGGTTGTAGGTTCGAGTCCTACCGGGCCTACAGATCGGAGGTGATACATTTGGATAAACCAATAGGTAAAATTACTCATTATTACGATAAATTAGGGGTGGCCATCATAGATTTGGAAAAAGGAGGGTTAAAGGTGGGGGATAAAGTAAAATTTAAACATGGTGAGGAGGAATTTACTCAAAGTATTGAATCTTTGCAGGTTGAACACGAAAATGTGGATTCTGTAAAATCAGGAGACTCTTTTGGGCTAAAAGTTGAAAAGATTGCAAAGCCCGGAACTTTGGTTTATAACGTTTAATTATTCTTTTGCCTGATTCTGGCGAAGCCATTATAATTCCTCCAGTTTTACTTTACTTGAATTATTATTTACCCCCTGGATGAATTGTAGATATCTTTCAGTGGTAGAAAGTCTTTTATGGCCGGCTAATTTTGAAACAATAACTAAAGATGCGCCAGATTGCAGATGATGGGCAACCCAAGTATGTCTTAGATCATTAACTTTAGCTTCTTTAATTCCTGCAATTCTAAAATATCTGTCAATTGCAGTTCTGATATTTCTTATTAAAAGTGGTCTTCCTGTTTTAGTAACAAATAAAGCATGGGAAGCTGTTTTCACTCGAACCTCCAAATATTTTTTAACAGCTGCGACAACAGGTTCATTTAAAGGAATGATTCTCTCAACTGTACCTTCTTCTTTTGGAACATGAACAGTTGAATTTTCCGAAAAATCAATATCCTCAACTTTTAATTTGGATAGCTCACCGATTCTAATTCCGGTTTGAAGGAGTAACGCAATTACGGCAAAAATTCTTATATCTCCCCGGGCTGCATCGCGAAGCGCCCGATATTCTGTTTTTGAAAGGATTCTTGGGGGTTTATTTTCAAATTTAGGATGCTCAAGTCCTGAGGCAGGATCATTGGTAATGACCCCTTCTGATTTTAAATACTTGAAAAAAGTTTTTGTTGAGTTGGTTTTCCGAGAAATTGATTTGGCAGTGTAGGAGTTTTTGGATAACTTTTCCATAAAGGACTGTAAGTCTTCGAGGCTTACTTGATCTACCTCATTCTTCCCGGCAGAGGATAGTTGAGAAACTAGTTGCTCAATATCTTTCCCATAAGCTAATATAGTAGCTGTAGCACGACTGCGACCTTTAAGATGAACTATAAACTTTTTGTGGGCATCAGATAGACTGCTCATTAGAGATATATTTTATCCTTATAGGCTTGTAATGTCAAGAGCTAAATTATGATTGGAAAAACAATTAGCTTGATTATAGTTTCAATTTTGGCTCTGGTTTTTATCTATAATTTGATTAGTCAAATTGTATCCACTCTAAAATCAGGGGATAGACTCTCTCAGGAAACAGAAAAGTTGCACCAGCTGGAAATTCAAAATAAAGAGCTTAAACAGAAGCTATCTGAGGTTAGGTCGCCCGAGTTTTTGGAAAGACAGGCCAGAGATAAGCTCGGTTTAGCTAAAGAGGATGAAGTTATAGTTATTATTCCTGATGAGAAAATTCAATCGGTTCTACAAACACAACAACCAAAAGAGGAAGTTAGTTTGCCCAACTTCCTGGGCTGGCTAAGGGTATTTTTTAAATAATTTATGTCAATACCTTATTCAAACCCACCATGGCCGAATATTTTCTGCCAGGTTTCTTTTAAATCTGCCAACACCTTTTCTCTCCCGTAGCTTATATTTGTTGCAACCACACGTGTATAATAAGTATTCCATTCTTTGAGGGAAATCTTATCTGTGAGTCTTGTAGCCCCAGCTGCCGCCAGTTCGTCTTTCCAGATTATAACTTTAACAGCTAATTTATGCCAAGCTTCCCGTTCCTGTGCTTTTTCTTGATAGGCTGCTCTTATATTTAGATGGTTGGGTCTAACTGGGATTTTCAAAAGTGCTTTTATTATAACAGTAAAAGAATGGAAAAACAATGCTTTATATTGAGTTATAATCTGATAATGAAACTTCCAA
>CAYIDT010000023.1:5207-9479 GCA_964362265.1 uncultured Gammaproteobacteria bacterium
TATGTAATCAAGGGAGAGATTCGCCTGCAAAATAAAAGTGCATCCATCAAAACAGTCTGGTTTATTGAATTAGGTACAGACAAACCTAGATTTATCACAGCATTTCCTGATATAATTAATAAAAGGAGATAACTTATGAAAGAATTAGATACGGTTGTACTTATTCATGATATTAAGGAACATGGACTTAAAAAAGGAGACATGGGGGCTATTGTACATGAATATAAAGATGGTAAAGCCTTTGAGGTGGAATTTGTAACTGCAGATGGTAAAACTGTAGCACTTTTGACACTTAAATCCTCTGATATTCGTCCAATGGCTAAAAATGAGCTACTCCATGTCAGAGATTTTGCTTCATCTGCTTCAATGTAAAAAATTACTGGGGTGGGATGATGCCTGCCCTGAACGAAGTCGAATGGTTAGAACTTATTTGTTCTTATAAGGAGACCTTGTCTACTTACGTCGATAAACTTCATCATGTGTACCAATATCAAAAAATACTGCCTTATCACCGCTTAAATAATAAATCATTCTTATATTCCCCTCAATAGAAATACTCCACCTGTCTGATAAGCCACCTTTTAGCTTATGAGTTCTCAGAGATGGATGTTTGAGGTTTGAAGAGAAAAGACTAAGTTGTTTTTGAATTTTTTTAGATAATTTAGGATTTTTCTTGTTAATTTCCTTTATTTTTTTGAAGAGTTCAGGTTCTAAAGAAAATTTCATCTAAATTAGAGATTTTTGAAGAATGCATCAACATTATCAACACTCACTAATTTTCCTTCCTTCTGAGCCCTTAATGCTCTTTTATATGCTTTTTCAGATCTTTCAGAGAGTTCAAAAATAGGGTAATCCATATCTTCAACATCCTTCAATACTAAATGTTTAATATACCCAGCAAGAGGCATGCCAAATCTACTAGCTTTGCTTTCAAGATACTCTTTTAGAGCAAGGGGGAGATTTAATTTAACCTGAGCTTGTTGTGTAACCATAAAGCTATAGTAACACCAATTTCAGTACTTTTCAAGTACTAACTTTATGGGGGTGGGATGATGCCTGCCATGAGCGAAGTCGAATGGTTAGAACTTTTTACGATCAGTAACAGCCCTAAATATTTCGTTAACGGTTTCTTCTAAGGTCTGATTATCTGAATTAATGACTTTTAATTCGTTAGGTTCACTTTCTGTAAACATAGGGTAAAGAGCATCAATTCGTTCATGCATCTTTTTTTCAGGGTCTCTCATGGAATCTCTTTGTTTTAGCACATCCTTTGATGGTAGTAATAAAAACCCATAAACCTCATCAAAAATCTTTTTATAACTTTCAATATGTTTATCTGTTTGAACATCATCAATAATTACTACATACCCCTCCCTTAAAAAATTCTTGGTAATATCTAAGATATTTTCCTGTATTAAATTGTATTGCTTTAAATCTTTATCCACCCAAGGATTTATAAATCCTCCTACAACCATATGCCTTAACTCATCAACTGCAATATGAGCTGACTTGGGAAATTTTTTAGCTAAAGCCTTTGAAACCGAACTTTTGCCAGCTGCTGGTGTTCCTGAAATAACTATTACCATTTTTATAAGTATAGCAAAGGTTCGGCTCTCACTGTCGTTTTGATATATTTAGGAGAAAATTTGAGGCTAAAAAACTAATTTTAGTATTCTGATTTTCTTTTCTCTACCCCAACCTTTAATTTGTCCCTCCCTTTTTAATGCTTCTGATTGAGTATCAAATTGTTCCTGGTAAATAAGTTTTACTGGTTTGTGCGATCTTGTATAATGCCCACCTTTTCCATTTTTGTGGTCGGAAAACCTTTTGTCGGGATTATTGGAAACTCCAGTATATAAACTGCTATCTCCACAAAGGAGAATATATACAAACCACATTAAGAATATTGTAGCAGAGATTAGGGTGCCTGCATTGAGCGGAGCGAAGCGGAAAACAGATTGAGAATGGTCCTTCGACTCGGTTTCGATAAACTCAACCTCGCTCAGGACATTTCTCCTTCCGCTTCGCGGAGTCGAAATGTTGCGGGGGTGGGAGTTGAACCCACTGCCTCAAGATTATGAGCCTTGTGTGCAGCCGTTACACTTCCCCGCGTTGTTAATGAACAAAGTGTATTTTAACTGAAATTTATTTCAAAAACAAGCAATGAGAGTTGAATAGGGGTTTAATCAATGAGCACTGCCTTAATTTTTTCTAAATTTTCAGCTAGTTCCTTTTGAGAAACCTCTTTGGCCATTTTAAAATCCAAATCACTCAGCTCATCCATTGGGACAAGATGTAAATGAGCATGGGGGATTTCCAGGCCCGCTACCACAAGGCCTACTTTTCCGGATTTAGGCTGAAAAGTCTTTTTCAATGTATCTGCTATATTTTTGGAAAAAAGAAGAATTTGGCTTAGTAAATTTTCATCCATTTCAAAAAAGTTATCAACATGAGTTTTTGGAATAACTAGGGTATGTCCGCTCTTGTGCGGGCCAATTGACAAAAAAGCATAAAAATTTTCATTCTCAGTTACCTTAAAAGAAGGTATTTCACCTTTAATAATTTTGCAAAAAATGCAGGAATCTATGAAGTATATGATAACATATTCACCGGGAGCATCTTTTATGATAAAATGAGCTCGATATGGCAGCGTAGCTCAGTGGGTTCTGCACAAAGTGCGAACGGGAGTCCAGTGGACTCCCAGGAAGAGCGGAGCCCTTAGATCAGAAATGCCAGGGTAGCTTAGTGGTAGAGCACCGGATTCATATCCCGGCGGTCGTGGGTTCGATCCCCACCCCTGGTACTACATTTCTGATGCGATCCGCCAAAGGCGTATCTAAAAGCTTAGGTCACAGGTTCAATCCCTGTCGCTGCCACAAAAAGATTATTTTCTTGAGTTTAACCAGCTTTGCATTGAAGCTTGAGTCGATCTGGCAAACTCTTTATAATATTCTCGATTCTCAGTATTTTCTACTTTAACCGGGGGTAAAATTCCCAGTTCAAAACCAGACTCCGGGTTAAAATACTGACAAACAGGTAAAACTGGAAGGTTTAGATGAGATGCAATAACAAATCCTCCTGTTTTAAATTCATCTAGATCATATGGCCCACCATTATTACGCTTTCCTGTTGTTCCCCCCTCTGGAAATATTGTAATTAATGCATTTGGGTGTTGTGTGATTAATTCCGATGTAGCCGTTTGTAATTTCGTTAGTGCTCCTTGATCCGGGGGTACAACTATAATGCCCGCAGCTTTCTGTATACTAAGTAATGGTTCTGGTAATTCTACATGAGTTTCGTATAGATTATCCTCTAATATTTTTGCTACTGGCACTAAAGGAGCATAATAAATAGGAAAAGGATGAATTATATCCAAAGGTAAATCTATTCGTATCTCTCGGGGTTGAATCTCGGTTAATTTGTAGGTTCCTAAGTGGTTCACCACAGCTATTACTGGAGATCTTTTGGATAGCCTATCTAAATTTTCTTCCCCAGAGACAATTCTAGATCGAGATATAGTTGATAATTCTTCTAAAACCTCTTGCGTGGCTTGATGTATTTTGTCAGGTTGGTTTAGGATTTCTATAGAGGATATGAAGTACTGAATTAACTGTTGGCGTAAAGCTTCAAATATCGATTTGGCCCACTCAGTTTTTAATAGTTGCTCTCTAATTAGCTTTACAATTCTAATTTCGTTCTCATCGGTCTGTCTAGGCAATCGTTTTAGCACGTCATCTAAATGACTCATCTCCTCCATAGAGTAAACTTTAACAAAACAAAAGTCAAAGCGCAATTTTCATCTATTGACAGAATTTGGTATACTTGTTTATGGAGAAGAAATCCTGGAAGGGATATTTTTTTGGGAAAATGGATAGAAAATTTGAATTACATCAGGGTGATGTTTTAATTACATATGTTCAGCCTGAAAAAGAGGGTTTAGAGACAGAAGTGTTAGATGGCCCTTTTAATATGCTGTGTGAGCAGGTAGACGGGCGGACAGTTACTTTAACAGATATAACAGAGCCTACTAGACGTTATACTCTGCTAAGGCATAAAGTAGAAGCTGGGAGAATAGGGCTTTTTGTTTTTGAGAAAGCAGGAGCAATAAATGAAAGATAGGCTTGAGCTGGAAGTTGAGGCCATAATGACTATTAAATGTTATTGGCATCTAGGGCTTGCCTTTAGGCGCGGGTTTCCTGGTGCTTTGAGTTTGTAAGTTTAATTTAAAATTTAAAGCTTCAGGAAACCGCCACAAAGGCGGTTTTTTTATGG
>CAYIDT010000024.1:0-8724 GCA_964362265.1 uncultured Gammaproteobacteria bacterium
ACTAAAATCAAGAAGGCAAATTCTATTTTTTAGAAGCTTTTTTCCTGGAACAAGCGAGACAGAGTGTGGTTGCGGGTATGGCTTCAAGACGTTCTATCTCTATTTGCTTACCACATTCTTCGCATTTTCCATATTTTCCAGATCGCAAATTAGCGAGTGAGATTTTGGTTTTAATAAGTAAAGATTGTATATTTCCCTTTAAGGCAATGGCTCTACCGTGCATCTCAGCCATCCATGAATCTGTCCCTGACTCCGAAGCCTGAGCAACCACATTGTCGGTTACAGGATCATCCTTATCCAAAGCTTTCAAATTACTTTCCAGTTTTTTTTGCTGTTTAAGCAATATATTTCTAATTTTGTTAAAAGCTTTTTGGTGTAGGTCTAACATTTACCCTCCTCAAAATTTCTTTTATGCCTTTAAACTTCCAGTTTAGGCCAACCTTTTGATTATACCAGTTTTTCTTAAGTTCTTTTAGTATCTCAAATCTAAAACCAGATTCTGTAATCAACCTTACTAAATTTTTGAATGTATCTTTTAAATCTTCTACTAGATTCCTTTTACTTTTTTGATAAAAAATAAAAATTCCAAACATAAAAAGTAAACAATAGAAAAAATAGCCAAGTCCCCCATATTGTTTTTCTCTAAAAAATTCAAGTAAAAACCTAAAAAATCCCAGAAGAATCAAACTGTAACTTACAATTTTCCCATTAAAATGAAAATGTACTGCCTTGGGCCAAATTTTCCATAAAACAAGGGCAAAAATTGCGGCTTCAAGTGCTTGGACAGGAAATCTTTTATCCAGTACCCCTAAAACAGGAATGGCAAAAAAAGCGCTACTTTTTACTCCATATGAACAACCCCCAAAAAAACAGCCTACATCAGCTAAAATTAAACCACCTAAAAAACCAACTGAGGCGAAATCTGCTACTTGCCAAAAATTTAAGCCTAGTCTTTTGCTAAAATATAAAAGCGTTAAAACCCCACCTAAAATAGCTCCCACAAATAAAAGCCCTGGGTATTTGGTAAATACTATCCACTTTAGAGGATCTAAACCAAAAAAGTTGAAGTTTAGAATAATAAATAAAACTCTTGCGCCAAGAAGACCTCCAAAAAAGGTTAAAAGAGTAAGGTCCAAAATCTTTTCCTCATTAATATCAAAAGCCCGGGATAATCTCCAAATTAAAAAACTTCCATATAAAAAACCCAAAGCTAGAAAAAAACCGAAAGAAGAAATGGATATGGGGCCGACTGAAAAAATGGTAGGAAACATGGTTTTTAGCCTACCACAATTTCACATTATTGACAAATACTGGTATACTGATTGGACATGACCGCAACCGCACATGCGTTAGTTGGTGGAGCCATAGCTGCTTCCGTTGCAAACCCAGCCATAGGCCTTCCTCTTGCAGCCTTCTCCCACCCCTTGCTAGACATGATCCCCCACTGGGATTTCGGGGTTGGCTGGCAGAAAAAAACCAAAACCAGAATGATTCTTCAATGCATATTTGACCTTAGCATTGGTATAGTATTAGCCTATCTTTTTTTTGGAAGAAATACAGACCTTACTTATTTTTTTGGGGCAATTTTACTTTCAGTATCATGGGATATTTTAATGATGCCATATATAATACTTAAGAAAAAACTGCAGCCTTTTTATCTTTTCTATAAATTTGGGTCTGAAACTAATAAAAATGTCCGTTTACCCTGGGGGATTTTAACCCAGGTTGGTACAGTAGCTGCTATTTTACTCTTTCTACATATTGCCCAGTCCTTGTATCAACCTTAACTTTCTCCCCTACGCCAATAAACATAGGCACTTTTACAACTAAACCATTATCCAAAGTTGCATCCTTATATACATTTGAAACCGTATTCCCCCGCTCTCCCGGGCCTGTTTCGGAAATTTCATAAACCAAGTTAACCGGCAACTCCAAGGCAAGAGCATTTCCTTCTGAAATTATCAAAATTACCTCCAAGCCATCTTTTAAAAATTTGGCTTGCTGACCCAAACTTACTTCTCCCAAGGAAAACTGATCAAAGCTAATTGGGTCCATAAAATGCAATAAATGGCCATCACGGTATAAAACTAAAGCCTTTTTCTTTTCCACATCTGCTTTATCCACCCGGGCTCCGGTTATAAAAGATTTTTCCGCCACCGCCCCTGTTTTTAAATTCTTAATTTTAACCTTAATATTTCCGGACCCTCGACCCATTTTGACGTGATCGTATGAAAGTACCTGGAAAATATTACCGGCTTCCTTAAAAACAGTTCCACTGCGAAGTTCAGTTACGTTTAACATGAATCATTTACTAATTAAGTTCACCAAAGTTTTTACCCCAACCCCTGTAGCACCTGGACTACAGAAGGGCCTTGGTTTTAAATCCCAGGCTGTCCCTGCAATATCCAAATGGACCCATGGGGTATCTTTTTCAATGACAGCTTCTAAAAACTTGGCTGCAGTGATTGCTCCAGCTGCTCCAGGCATTGGACCACCAGTCCCAATATTTGTTATATCTGCAATATCTGATTTTATCATCTCGCTATACTCCTCATACATTGGCAACTCCCATATTCTTTCTCCAACGTTTGAACCCGCAATAATCACATCCTGTGTGAAGACTGGATTATTTCCCATTGCACCAGAGCAAACTCCTCCAAGGCTTATTACACATGCTCCTGTTAAAGTTGCCAAATCAATTAATTTTGTTGCTCCTTTGGCTTGAGCAAGAGACAAACCGTCCGCCAAAATCAACCTTCCTTCGGCATCAGTATTTAAAATTTCCGCAGTTTTACCAGAGTAGAGTCTTACAATATCCCCTGGCCGCTGAGCCCTACCACCAGGCAAATTTTCGGTTACACACATCACTCCTATAACACTTACATTCGCCTTTAATTTTGCCAAGGCTTGCATCGAAGCTAACACTACAGCAGCACCAGACATATCATATTTCATTTCATGCATATTTAGGCCGGGTTTGATTGAGAGACCTCCGCTGTCAAATGTGATTCCTTTTCCAACTAAACCCCACTTATCCTTTGATCTTCTATCACCATTATATTCTAAGACAATCACATAGCTTGGCTCCTCAGATCCTTGAGCTACTCCCACAAAACCACCCATACCTAATTTTTTAGCTTGACCCTCATCAATAACAGTAATTTTTAATCTATTTTCTTTAGCTACTTTTTTCGCTACATTTAAGAAATAAGATGGAGTCATTTCATTGGCCGGCATATCCCCAAGTTTTCTTATCAAATTAACTGATTGGGCAATGACCTGACCCTTTCTAATACCTTCCAGAAAGCCCTTTTCAGCTTTTTCTACCCACAAACTAACATTTTTTAGTTTTATCGCTTCTTTGTCTTGGCTTTTGTAATCCCTTGAAGGATCATGAGTGGCAACTTCAATTCCCAATGCAAATGACTCTCCTGCCTGATGGGGCATAAATCCTTGCCATCTTGGAATAATGGTTACATCAGTAAACTTGCTTAAAGCATATTTTGTGGCAGTACCAACCCAGTTTTGAAACTTCTCAATATCCCACTTTTCACCCTTACCGGCTCCCACCAGCAAAGTCTTTTGATCATCATAGATCAACTGAATCTCATATAACTTACCAAACTTAGGATTTTCTTTTAGAAATTTAACCACTAACCTACCATAATCTGGTTTTTTCTCGTCTTCAAAGATCGGTAAAACCAACAAGTCTGTTTTGACCTTTGCTGCATTCCCTGTAACCAGTTGAATTTTCATGAATTAAATCATACCCACTATGGGATCAGTTGTCAACAACTGGTTATTCTCTATACAGGTTCCTCATAAACATCAACTATACTGTGATCGTATAGTAGTTGATTAATTACCTATATTATCTGACTCTAAAACCATAACCCAATCCTCTATTCCAAGATTCTTAACATATTGCCTTAAAGGTTTTGTGCAGCTCTTTTTAGTTACCCAAACTGATTTCTGCCAAGGGGTAAATCCCCAAGATTTTAGATTCGATCTAAATAAATCTCTGGTAGTCCTTCTTTTTTCTGGAATATCAAAAATAACAACCCGGTAGCGACCATCCCATTTTTCATCTTCAATTTGAAGGCTTGCCAGAATGGCTTTCTCTCGACCCCGATCTGTCAACCTAAATACAAGTTCTTCATCACTAATTAACTCAACAAGCCCAGTTTCCCTTAGTCTTTTTAAAGCTATTGCTAAAGCTGATTTTTTCAGTTCCGGATAACCTCCGAATTGATAACGGTATGTGTGATATGTAAAATTCTCAAACCTGCAATATCCATCAACTGATTTTTCCAAAACAAAAAGAATGAAATTAGTTAAACTCTTTCTATTATTAGGCGTACCCTTAACCCGCATACATCAACTATATAACGATCGTGTAGTAGTTGTAAAGATAGAAAGTTGATAAGTGAAGCTGGTATAATAAGAATCGAGCCGAGGTGGTGGAATGGTAGACACGTAGCTCTCAAAAAGCTATGAGCGCAAGCTCATGAGGGTCCGACTCCCTCTCTCGGCACATTTATGCTGCAGCGGTCACTTTCACTTCTTCTTTCTCAGCCGGAGGACGCCCACGTATTTTCTCCAATCCGAAAAATCTAGTCCTATCTGAACGGAACATAAGTTGAATTTCCCCTGTAGGTCCATTACGGTGCTTTTGAATATCCAGGGTTACAGCCTCAGGTTTTTCCAGATCTTCCCGATAAAGAAACATAACCACATCTGCATCTTGCTCAATCGCACCCGATTCTCTAAGGTCAGCAAGTTGGGGCTTTCTAGTTCCTCTGCTCTCAACAGCCCGAGAAAGCTGCGAAACAGCCAGCACTGGAATTTTTAGCTCCCTTGCCAGATTTTTTAGCTGCTGAGAAATTTCAGACACAACTTGAACTCTATTTTCCAGGTTGCGACCAGTTATTAATTGCAAATAATCAACAATTAAAAATTTTAACCCATGTTCAATCTGAAGTCTTCTCGCTTTAGTTCTTATTTCAGCCATGGAAGAACCCGGGGTATCATCAATGAAAAGTGGCGCTTCGGCCAACTCTCCCATAGCCGAGGCCAATCTTTCAAAATCTTTTTCATCCAAACGCCCTGTTTTTAGCCTCCATGCATCAATATCTGCTTGACCAACCAAAAGTCTATCCACCAGTTCCTCTTGACTCATTTCCAAGGAAAAAATTCCAACCGTCAGTCCGGCATTAACTGCCACAAACTGGGCGATGTTTAAAGCCAGTGAAGTCTTACCCTGCCCAGGTCTTGAAGCTAAAATTATTAAATTTGAATCCTGCATCCCGGCTAGCTTGGAATCCAAATCACGGAACCCGGTAGGAACTCCCCGCAGCTTACCGGATGTCTTTTGAAGCTCATCCAGTCGATCAAAACTTACCGCTAGAGCATCTTTAATCGGAATAAAATCTCGCTTGAGTTGTTCTTGAGTAAGCGAAAAAATTCCTGTTTCTGCTTGCTCTAAAAGTTCGGGAACAGGAATCCCTTCATCATAAGAGAGCTCTATTAATTTTGTCGACTGGGCAATCAGGGAACGACGAATTGCATGCTCTTTAACAATGCGGGCATAATTTTCAATATGAGCTGAGGTGGGAACAAGATTGATAATATTTGTTAAATAACCCGCTCCACCAACCTTATCATAAGTCCCTTTTCTTTTAAGCTCCTCTGTAACAGTTACCAAATCTATTGGATCACGCCGTTCAAACAGATCTAAAATTGCAGAATAAATATGTCCGTGCTGTTCACTGCGGTAAAAATTGGCAGACTTAATAAGCTCTGCCACACGAACAATGGCGTCTTTGTCAATAAGAAGCGCTCCCAAAAGGGATTGCTCAGCATCTATATTTTGCGGAGGAAGTTTAATTATGTTTGCCATAGAGCCTAGGTCTTAGATAGTACCACAACCATTGGCTCCTCGGGTAACTTATCTTTGGTTATACTCAATTTTGGTTGCGGGTTTACTCCCTCTGCACCCATCTCTTCTAAGAATTTATCTACCGAATCTAAGTTGAATTTTAAACCATCCATTCCGTAGTGCATAGGCACAATAATTTTTGGCTCCAGCGCAGCAATAATCCCTACCGCTTCCTTACCATCAATCGTATAAACTCCCCCAACCGGAATAAGTAATATATCTGCCGTATTAATTGCCTCAATTTGCTCCTCAGTTAAAGAGGCTTGGCCAAAATCTCCCAAATGTACAATATTTAGTGCATCCATTAAAATATGAAAAATGGTATTTTTACCGCGCTCAGAGCCTTGAGTTTTATCATGAAAAGAAGCAATACCGGTTATAGTTACTCCTTTAACTTCGTATTCGCCCGGCCCGGAAAAAATTTTTGGTTCTCCACTGATTTCTTTTGGAAAGTTATGATCCTCATGTTGATGTGATATCAAAACTATATCTGAGTATTCTTTAGGAATCTTCAACCCCACAAACTCAGGATCAAAAGGATCAATAATTATAGTTGCATTTTTACCTTTTATCTTAAAACAGGCTTGACCAAACCATACAATGTCCATTTAATACATTATATTAACAAAAAGTGATAGGGGAAACAATATGTTAAAATGTTCATACCTTATGCGAAAAGTGCTCTCTACCAAAATATTTATACTTTCACAAGTTCTCATTTTGCTTGTCAGTTTAACCTTTCTTTCACTTCTTTACTATATTCTAAATTTTTATAACCAAACTCAAAAACTTTCATCTTTACAAGCAGGCCCAGTTACCCGCCCCCCTAACACCCTAACTCTGGAACTAACAAGCCCTGAAGAAAACCTGCTTACGTTTGATCCTAAAATTTTAATATCCGGAAAAACAGCACCGCACTCTCAGATTATTATTTCCGGAAACATAAAAGACTGGGTAACTCAATCCAAATCTGATGGCCGCTTTTCAGCAGATTTTGATCTGATTGAGGGAGTAAACGAGATTACTATTGTAGTCTTTGATAAAACCGGTGATCAAAGAACCCGAAGTAAAACTGTGTATTATTCAAAGGAGAAAATATGAAAACTATAAATTTTATTATAATTATAATAGTTATAATTTTTATAGTTCCTGTGGCCCAAGCCCTCGACTCCACACAATCGGCTACCCCATCAGCCTCTGTTAAATCCAAGCTTGAGGCCCTTAAGCTTGAGATTGCTTCCAAGGCAGCCAAATTAAAACAAGAAATCAATCAAAAAATTTCCAATAAAGCTTATATTGGAACAATCTCCTCAATCTCCATAACTTCAATAACCCTTACTACAAAAACTGCTACAGTAAGCGCGCAAATAAATCAAGATACTGTTTATTCTCCCCAAAAATCACTTAAAGTTGGAGATTTTATTGCTGCTTTGGGAGAAGTAGATGAAACAGGAGTTTTACATGCCAAAAAAATTGTCATACTACCCCAGCCAAAGATTGGTCAGCTTATGGCCGAAACTTTTTCTTGGGGTCAAATAATTTCTGTAACCGATGATTTGGCAACTCTAAAAGGGAGGAGTGGGAAAATTACCACAATCTCATTGATCAAAATCAGTACGGAAGTTAAAACCAACAACTTTGTGATAGTAAAGGGCAACCTAAATAAAAATGGAATTTTAGAAACCAAATTCTTACACATTATCCCCCAAGGATTTGTTTTAAAACCAAAAAATGCTACATCTTCAGCCAAGAGAAGTTAAGAATGTTTCAGCTTCTGTTTTATCTTTAACAACATCCACAGCTCTCCAAAAACCTTCATCTTTAAAAGCCAAAAATCTTTTACTTTCTATTTTAGGAAAGGTTTCCGTTTCCTGATCTCCTACCACAGGTAAAAGCGGCTCAATTTCCCGATTAAAAACATAGATACCGCCGTTAATCCAATATGGCAATTTGGGCTTTTCATCAAAACCGATAATATGATCACCAGCAGTTTTTACCAATCCCCATCTGGAAATATATGGCACCAGCAACATGGTAATCATGGCATTTCCCTTAACATGCATATCCATCATCCGGCTTAAATCAAGTTTGGTGATAATATCCCCGTTGGTCACCACCACATTTTCCACTCCTTCCAGTAGCCTGGATTTGAAAGCCTTTTTAATAGCTCCTCCCCTGCCCAGAGGAGTTTCCTCAACAGAATATTCAATCACAATATCCAACTTAGTGCCATCCCCAAAATAGTCCCGGATTACCTGGTATTTATAGCTGGCAGTGATGACCAATTTTGTGATACCCTGAGATTTTAACCATTCAATTTGCCAAAACAGCATTGGTTTGCCGGCAATCTCCACCATGACTTTTGGTCTATCGTTAGTCAAAGGTCGCAACCTTTCCCCTTTTCCTCCAGCTAAAATAATTGCATGCTTTACCATTTTTCTAATATACCCCCACTATAGGATTTTATCAAGAATGTGGTATCATTAGTATATGACAAAAGCACCACCAACACCAAAGGGATTTAGAGATATCAAGCCAGAGATGGCTAAAAAGAGGCGTGAGACAATAAATAAGATTGTCAGCGTCTTGGAAGATGATGGCTTTATACCGATTGAAACTCCCACCATTGAGTTTGCAGATACCTTAAAGGGTAAATATGGTGAAGAGGAAAAATTAATTTATGAGTTTACAGACAGGGGTGGCAGACGCTTGGCTCTTAGATATGATTTAACAGTACCTCTAGCAAGGTATGTGGCCACCTATAATCCCCCTTTGCCATTCCGACG
>CAYIDT010000025.1:0-8509 GCA_964362265.1 uncultured Gammaproteobacteria bacterium
ATTTACCATTTCTTATACCTGGAATCGGGACTCAGGGTGGAGATTTGGAAAAAACACTAAAGTATGCTCCGGATTCTAAAAGACAAGGAATGATTATAAATTCTGGCAGTGCAATTATTCATGCATCGCAAGGAGAAGATTTTGCAGAAGCAGCTAGGGCTGCAGCCTTAAAATTAGACAAGCAAATCAGGGAAGGTCTTCAAATAGCATAACTTCGTAAAAAAGATTTGGAGTACCAATAGATAGACAATATGGAGGCATGTAACTTATGGAGAAGTTAGGAATTCAAGCAGTTGCATTTACTAACACCCAGGAGATAGCTTGCTGTCTTATCACACATTCTGCTTTGAATGATCAACAATTAAGACTTCTGCGGGAAGAATTAGAAGAAATGAAAGAACTTCAGAATGTTCTATAGTGAATTTATACTGCTTTTCAATCAGGGTTTTGAGGAGGTCATTACGCCTCAAATCGAAGGGTTGGATAAAAAGAATGTCAACTGCTATTTTAATCCTCCTGCCACCTTTACTCTTGATAACAGCTCCAAGTCATCTAAAACTTTTCCGCAGCCACGGACTACTGAAGTCAACGGATCGTTTGCTACCCAAACCGGCATTTTTGTTTCACTAGCTATCTTTTTATCCAAACCCTTTAAAAGCGCTCCTCCTCCAGCCAGTACAATCCCCTTTTCCAAAATATCTGCCAAAAGCTCTGGGGGAGTTTCTTCTAAAACTTCTCTAATACTTGAAACAATTTGATTAATAGTCGGTGTTAGCGCCTCTCTTATCTCCGGCGCAGAAACTTTAATGGATTTTGGCAGGCCAGTTGAGAGATCCCTACCCCTAACTACAGTCCCCCCTCCGCCAGCTGGCGGACTATCTTCCCAAGCTGAGCCAATTTCAATTTTTATATCTTCGGCAGTTCTTTCACCGATTAAAAGTCCATACCTTAATCTAAAATAATTTACAATATCCAAATCCATTTCATCACCAGCAATCCGCAAAGATCTACCAACTACTTGTCCCCCAAGCGAAATCACAGCAATTTCTGTTGTCCCTCCTCCAATATCTACAATCATAACTCCTTCCGGCTCTTCAATCGAAAGGCCTGCACCGATCGCTGCAGCCATAGGTTCTTCAATTAGATACGCTTGGCGCGCTCCTGCTGAAAGACATGCATCCTGAACAGCTCTCTTTTCCACTTCTGTTACACCTGAGGGGATTCCCACAACAACCCTTGGTTTTGGAATCTTAGGAATCCGCCAGCTAGCGGATTTTGGTGTCTCATGAACTTTATGAATAAAATAGGAAAGCAAAGCTTGCGTTGTATCAAAGTCAGAAATTACACCATCACGTAGCGGCCGGATTGCTTCAATTGCAGCCGGAGTTTTTCCAAGCATTCTTTTAGCTTCCGTTCCTATTGCCAAAACTTGTCTTGATTTTTTATGAAGGGCTACAACCGAAGGTTCACGAATCATAATTCCCTTACCTTTTACCAAAATCAAAGTATTAACCGTTCCTAAATCTATACCAATATCATGTGCAAAATATGACCAGATTTTATCAAACACGAAGGGAGTTTAACATAAAAAGTGGACAGGCAACAAGTACTTCTGGTAGCATAATGACTGATAAATATGTTAGACAAAATTATTTATTACTCATTCGGACTTTTATTCTTCCTTACCCCCCTAATCTGGACTCCTTTGAATTTTGAACTTTTTGAATTTAATAAAATGCTTTTTGTTTACTTTTTGACAACTTTGATTATTGGGTCTTGGATTCTGAAATCAATCAACCAAAAAAACATAATATTAAACAAAACGCCACTTGATATCCCGCTACTTTTATTTTTAAGTGCAAACATTTTATCCACCATTTTTTCAATTGACCCACATACCTCCATTTGGGGATATTACAGCAGGCAAAATGGTGGACTTTTATCCATTATTTCTTATTCACTTTTATACTGGGCTCTTGTTTCTAATATTTCTCGCGATCAAATTTTTAGACTACTTAAACTTGGCTTAGTCTCGGGTTTTATCATTTCCCTTTGGGGAATTTTTGAACATTTTGGAGTTTCTCCATCTTGTGTAATATTGCGTGGAGAATTTAATGCAAGTTGTTGGGTACAAGATGTTGCTGCCCGAGTTTTTGCCACCTTAGGCCAGCCAAACTGGCTGGCCGGCTATTTAGCCATGCTTATATTCCCTGCTCTGTATTTTTTTATGACTGCTGCTACCAAAAAGATAAGTATCACATATTTCATATCACTTATCGCAATGTATTTAGCCTTTACCTTTACCTACTCCAGAGGAGCAACTCTGGGACTTTTGGCAGGACTTGGGGTATTTGCTACTCTATTATTGTTCAAGCGAAGTCGAAGAATATTACCCATTTTAGGATTATTCCTGGTTATCAATCTCCTCTTTGGTTCAGCCTTCACCCGGTTTAACCTTTCCAATCTCTTTCCCAAATCTTCCCAACCCTCCCTAACTTTCCAGCAAACAGCCGCTACTACCCAGCTTGAAACAGGAGGAACAGAATCCGGCCAAATACGGTTGATTGTCTGGCAAGGAGCATTAGATATATTTAAAAATTATCCAATCTTTGGTTCTGGTGTTGAAACGTTTGCTTATTCCTATTACCAATTTAGACCTGCTGTCCACAATTTAGTTTCTGAATGGGATTTTCTTTATAACAAAGCACATAATGAATATCTAAATTATTTATCAACTACCGGAATAGTAGGATTTGGTTCTTATAGTATAATTATTATAACTTTTATAATCGTTATATTAAAAAAGCTAAGGACTAACCCTCTACTACTTCCCGCAATCCTGGCCTCTTATATTTCCTATCTTATTTCTAATTTCTTTGGTTTTTCAGTTGTAATAACTGCCTTATTTTTTTTCCTCTTTCCTGCCATGGCCTGTGTTGCAACTGACTGTGTCCAACCATTCAAACTGCCTAGACTTATCACTTCTATAATATACCGTCGAAAGATCTATACAAAAGCCATTCAACTTTTTATCCTACTATCTACTTTTTACTTATTAGTTTCCATCATCCGCCTCTGGATTGCTGACACCCGCTTTAGTAAAGGCATGAGCGCAGAAGATAGCGGGAATGTTGGCAGGGCATATAACTTTTTAAGCGATGCTATCTCCCTTCGTCCATCCGAACCATTTTATAGGTCAGAACTTGGGTTTGTTGCTGCGGCATCTTCTTTGACACTACGGGGCTCTGATGCTACAGCATCCGGCCAGCTAAAAGATACTGCCCTCAGTGAAACAGAGAAGGCTCTAACCACAAGTCCGAAAAATGTTTCATTCTGGAGAACTGCGGTGCGTACTTATTTTGAACTCTCAAGCATTGACCCATCATTCTTGCAAAAAACCCAAGACAGTTTGGATCAAGCCATAAAACTTGCTCCTACAGATCCAAAACTTTTATATAATAAAGCTGTTATTTTAGGTCAAAATGAAAAACCGGAAGCATCTATAAAAATCCTGCAAGAAGCAATCAGACTAAAACCAAATTATAGAGAGGCTTATTTAGCCCTAAGTCTTTTTTATTTTGATGAAGGGCAAAAATTGGAAGCAGTTGAAAGTATGAGAAAGGTCTTGGAAATTGTACCCGGTGATAGTGAAGCCTTAGAACATCTAAATGATTGGGGAGAACAAGGAATAGCAACTGGATCGGGGAAACCATGAGATCCATAGCAAAAGTCATAGCTGAAACTAAGTTTAAAGACCGTCCAAAAAACCTATCTCAGGAATTCCAAGTCTATGGAGTTTTTTTAGCAGAAAGTTTAGGGGATACAAAACATTATGGACTCTATATAAAACTTGCAAAAGAAATTGATCGAAAAATCCTGGAAGAAGCTCTAAGCTACACTAAAGAATATTATGGAGCCAAATCCAAAGCCCGAATCTTCATGTGGAAATTAACCCAGCTGCGAAAACCATGATTTGTTTACACTGAGCTTGCCGAAGTGTTAAAATCTCCATATGCAAATAATACAAGCACCTAATTTCGCTTTGCGGGCAAAAACCAAACCTGTTAAAAAAATTAACAATGGGATGGCGCAAATCATAAAAGCTATGGTTAAATTAACCAACACTTACACAGATCCTGAAGGAGTGGGCTTAGCTTCTGTCCAAATTGGGAATCTGGGCCAATTTTTTATTTTTAAAGAAGGGAAAAAATTCACAGCTGCAATTAATCCAAAAATAACCTGGTTTTCTAAAAGAGCAAAAACCTATCTTGAAGGTTGTTTATCCATTCCAAATTATTATGGAGAGGTTAAAAGACATTCTATTATAAAGGTTTCATATCAGGATGAAGCTGGAAAAAATATTATTAAAACTTTAAGAGGAGTCTCAGCCTGGATTTTTCAACATGAAATGGACCATTTGAGTGGAACTTTATTCCCTGATAGAGTCCTGGAAAAAAAGGGGAAATTTTACAAAGTTGTGGGGAAAGATAAAACAGGAACAGATATTTTTGAACCAATAGAATTATGAAAACACAACACCCACAAATCATCCCAACACAATCTGGTATTTTGGACATTTTAAACATTAACAAAGATATTAAAAAAAGTTTATCTAAATTAAAAAAAGATGTTATTGAAATTGTTTTTTTTGGATCCGATCCCTGGTCAATTCGTGTTTTAAAATCTCTGGAAGATAATTTTGATGTAAATGCAGTAATTTGCGCTGCTGATTCCCCGGTTTCTAACTATTTTAAAGGTCCAATTTTAACTCCGGAAAAGTTAGATTCTGAGTTTATAACCTCTAATTTATTAATTCTAAATTCGGATTTATTTGTAGTTGCCTCATACGGAAAAATTATTCCCCAGGAATTACTGGATATCCCGAAGTATGACGCTTTAAATGTTCATCCTTCCCTTTTACCAAAATATAGAGGGGCTTCCCCTGTGCCTGCTGCCATTTTAAATGGTGATAAAAAAACAGGGGTAACTATTATTAAAATGGATGAAAAAATGGACCATGGGCCAATACTTATTACAAAAGAGATTGGGCTTACAGGACAAGAAGATTTTCTAACTTTGATCAATTTTTTATTCCAGGAGGGAGCTAAACTTTTAACTGAAGTTATTCCGGATTTTGTCTCCGGAAAGTTAAAAGTTAAAGAGCAAAACCATGATAAAGCAAGCTTTTGTAAATTACTTAAAAAAGAAGATGGATATTTTAATATTAATAATCCCCCGGATTCTGAAATTCTGGACAGAATGGTTCGGGCCTACTACCCCTGGCCCGGGGTTTGGACTAAATGGAAGGATAAAATTGTAAAATTCCTTCCGGGGGGGTTAATTCAAATGGAAGGTAAAAAACCCATGCCCTTAAAAAACTTCCTAAACGGCTACCCTGATTTTCCAATTACAAGCCTTATTTGACAACAATAACATTTTACGCTATAAACAAATATATTATGCTACTTGATAAAGATCCAATATTAAGAAGAGGTGGAAATATTAAAAGGGGTGCATTAACTGCTGCTACCAGAATTTCCCTTGCCATTGGAGCCTCTGTCCTTCCTTTATTGATTCCGCCTAGTCCCCTGGAACAGGTTGTAGCTGCTCAATCCGGATCATCTGAATCTGCTCAACGCCCAGTTGATTGCCCTCCAGAAGCGGAAGAAAGAATTGAATATCTTACACGATTTACTTCTGAACGGATTCAACTTGATCCGGAAGAGGGCGATGAAACTGCCAATTTCAGAATAGAACCTATGCGTTCGGACTTCCCTAATAGCGGAAGATTAATCTATATCCCAAGACCTCAAATCTTCGAAAGAGTAGTTGAGTTCCCCCTTAGTCATAGGATTAGAGGAGCTGACATGGAAATTGTGCATTGGTTGATACTGTCATCCAGTGGAACTTTTTTTATGGGTGGAGCAATAGGACGAGCGGGTAATTTTCGGAGTGATGAATATGGTATATATGAGGCAAGTAGACCAATAAATGCTTCTTCTGTACAGACGTTAATCCAAATAGGGGGGATACAAAGCTGGTTCACTTGGAGAGAAAGGTTTATTAGTAGTGAGCACGGTTTACCACGCGTAGATTTTAACTGGTTTGAAGGACAATCGCAGGGTTTAGTTGTTGACGGAATATCAGTAAAACCAGGAAGATATCAAATACCAAACTGCAGACCTTCACGAAGGGTGTAATCTAAAACTACTTGCTTTTAACTCCTCCAGGTTGTAAATTTAGGATATGGAAAGAAAATTAAGTCCCTGGCAAAGGGTTCTATGTGCTAGCGCAGGGGCTTTTGAATTATTAAATATTGTATCTTGTAGTTCAAAACCTAGTGTCTCCCTTGAGGGACCTCGATCTGAACTAACAGCAGCTACTGCATCTTCATATAACCCAAATTCTACGATGGCGGACCTTACTATTTTAATTATTCCGCTTCCTTCTGGCGGATCCTTTTTTAACAGGAGAGAAATTAATGAAAGGTTCGCTTATGATTTAACAGTACCTACTATTCCAGGCGCTGAACCGGGAAAGCTGATACTTACTAAAAATGGAAGTTTCTCATTTGCAGTGGCTGAAAACGTATTAAAAGATGTAAAGTTTCCATTTACCCAAGTGTTTCCACCAGCAGATAATTGGGAACCAATAAGAGTTTTGCAGCGTTTCAGAATTAGTCCAAACGGTACTTTGTTTATGGAAGCTGCAATTGGTAACTATGATATGTTTGATCTTAATCAACCCGTCGATAGCTATGATTTTATGATCTCTGATATGCCCATTAAAGTAAAGGGAGTACAGCCAAACTATACTGCAAGTCCAGGAAGGATCTGGTGGAGAGTTGATTGGAGGGATGGTCGTGCGGTACGGTATACATGGAATGGCCAGGAACAACCAATATTACAAGCAGGCCAAGGAAGAAGCTAATTCGCTATATCGCTTGCAACCATTTGTGGATGCGTATCTTATTTCCTATTGCCCGGATGAAAAGCTGGAAGGAATTTATTCTTTTGATAAAGGCCTGGATAAAATTAAAGAAATTAAAAGATTTAAACCCTGAAAGACTTCCGGAACGGCTACCCAAATTTTCCCCTGAAAAATATCTAAATTCCCCTGTAAACTATATCCCTTCCGGCTGCAAAGAAAACTAATCTGTTTTCCAGTTCTTCCTCCAGAAATAAAAAAATCCTGTCATTTCCCCTTTTTATTTTTACCCAATCTTTAATCCCCTCGGGGCCATATTTATTCTTCATAGATAAAGCTCTTTGGATTAAATCTTTACTAAGATGAAACTCCAAAGCTGATAATATACTTTGAGGCCTTATTGAAATTTGCCCCTGACCAAGCCTTTGAACATCTTCCAAAACAGCAGTTCTTGACCCGCAGTTAAGCTCAACTAAATGATTCGGTTCAGCTGAAAAAAATCTGGTAGTCCAAAATACTTTCCATGGAGGCAAAAATGGATTATCAAATTCTAGAGTAGAATCTGTTAAAACTGTTGACTCTTGAGAATTTTGTTCAGTTAAAATTAACCCATCTTCCAAAGTTTTCCTTATTGGGTCCTTCGTTTTCTTACCCTTATTCGGCTTTTGGGTCGGCTTTTTAGCTAATTTTTTTGTTTTTCTTTCTTCTTCCTTAAGATATGCCACCTGCAATCCTAAAAGATCAACCCGCTCGCCCTGGATACGCACCTTCTCTCGTAACAGGTCTAAAATTGGAATATCAGTATCCTCTTCAATAAACCTTAGGATATCCTCATCATCTTCATCTCGATACACAACTCTAGAATGTTGTATTGTGTTTAGAAAATTATCGATCAGCCCTTGATTTAAACGTAGTATATTCAAATTAAAAATCTCTTCAGTCTTTACTTCACGTTTCTTTCCTGAAAATATGTCAATAAAAGCGTCCCTTATATAACCTTCAGAGAAACCGACCTGGGAGTAAAGCCTAAGTAACTGAAACGCACTTACATCTACTGTTAAGGCCGATCTGTATTTATTCTGTTCCCGCGTTAAAAATGTAAGGTCGCTTTCCTGTTCTAATACTGTATCTATAGGGGTTAAGGAAGATCGACCCGGCATTAACTCTATAAATTTCGTAGAAATTCTCACAATTCTCCGAGCTTCCCTTTTTTCTCGTCTTGATAAAGACTCTGGAAATGACATATTTTATGTAGTTTATGTAACCGCAGTTACATAAACCTAGGCTATAGGCGCTATAACATTAAAAGGTTTTTTTACCATTCTTAAACACTTAGTGCAGTATTTTTTGCCCATGTAGGCATGAAGATTCGGTTTTTGGACTCTTTTATGAATTGGGGCGCGCAGGGCCCAAACCCCCCCGGCTCCGGATGAACCCTTTTTATGTCTTGAGTAACTTTGAATATTTTTACCCTTTCCACACCTTGAACAAATTAACATATGTGATAATATAACATAATGAACCCGGAATTTCTAGCTTTATCTATTGTAATACTTTTATTTTCTGTTATTGTCCATGAGGT
>CAYIDT010000026.1:0-8494 GCA_964362265.1 uncultured Gammaproteobacteria bacterium
CATGCAAAAAGAAAAGAGGTAGGAATAAAATTAAGACAACCACTTGTATCCCTTACATATGAAGGGATAAATAGATTAGAGAGTGAATTGGAGCAAATTTTATCTGATGAAGTTAATATTAAAAAAATTGAGTATATTAAATCCTCAGCGAACAAACCAAAAGTTCAGCTGGATACAAATATTACGCAAGATTTGAAAGAAGAAGGTGAGGCAAGGGAATTAATCAGACAGATCCAGCAAACTCGCAAAGAAATGGGTCTAACATTATCTGATAAGACCAAAATAGAGTTACCTAGCTGGCCAAAAAAATTTGAGGAACTTATTTTAAAATCCACTGCTTCAGTTCATATATTAAAAGCGGATAAACTTCAGATTTTAAAGGCTTAAAATGACTTTTAAATCCATAAACTTAAGTTTAAGTATAGCTGTAATTTTTTTATTGTCTATTAGTATATTGGTGATCTATTCTTCATCACCCCAACTTGCCTTTAATCAGCTGATCTTTGCCGCTATAGGTATATTAATTTATTTTTTTATATCCCAATTTGACTATAAAGCGATGAAAAATCTTATTGTTCCCTTATACATTATTATCGTTTTGTTTTTGTTGTTCTTAGCTATTGTCGGTGTTGAAGTCCGAGGTGTAATAAGGTGGATTCCACTTTTATTTTTTAATTTTCAACCAGCAGAAATTGCAAAACCCATAAGCGCACTTTTTTTAGCATACTTTTGGACGAGAAATGCTCCTTCCTGGTTCAACATTTTTAAAAGTTTTTTAATCATATCCCCTGCAGTGTTTTTAATTTTTATTCAGCCAGCCTTAGGCTCTGCCTTAGCGATTATAGGCCTATGGCTTTCTTTGCTTATAGCTATAAGGGTTAGTCTCAAAAAAATTTTAACTTTAGGGATTATTGTTTTGACTGTTCTACCTCTGGTCTGGTTTACCCTACAGGATTATCAAAAGCTAAGAGTCTTAAGTTTTCTTTCTCCGCAAACAGATCCGCTAGGTCACGGATATAATCTTATCCAGTCAACTATTGCTGTTGGTTCCGGCCAGCTTTTTGGGAAAGGATTGGGTTTTGGTACCCAAAGTAGGTTTCAGTTTCTACCAGAGGGAAGAACTGATTTTATTTTTGCCTCAATTGCAGAGGAATTTGGATTTCTGGGTGCCTTATTCCTGATTGGTGTATATTTTTTACTTATTTCATATTGTTTTAAAGTTGCGCATAATTGTGAAGATTTTTTTGGTTATTTATTAACCATAGGGATTAGTTCAATGCTTACTTTTCAGATATTTGTAAATATTGGTATGAATATTGGACTTTTACCCATAACAGGAATTACTTTACCTCTTGTTTCATATGGAGGCAGTTCGCTAATTTCCACCATGATTTCACTTGGTCTGGTAGCGTCAGTTGCAAAATTTTCTCTAAAATATTAAAATTCTCTCATGCTAAATTATGCTGTTTGTGAAATCGGTGGAAAACAATATAAACTGGTTCCCGGAAAACCGGTTGAGCTCACTTTAAAAAATGGGGAATTAAACTCAGTTAAAACTTTGTTTTTAGTAGAAGATGGAAAAGTTAAGTTGGGAAAGCCTTATTTAAAGGAAAATACTAAATTAAAAATTTTGGAACAGGTAAAGGGAGAAAAAATCAGGATTTCTAAATTTCATGCAAAAGCAAATTATAGAAGGGTTCGGGGTTTTAGATCAAAAATATCTAAGGTAGTTCTGGAAGCGTGAAAACAGCATATTGACTTATTTTTTCACAACCTGTATATTATCAAAATAAACTATGGCTCATAAAAAAGGCGGGGGTACAGTTAAAAAGAATAGAGATTCAATTTCAAAACGCCTGGGTGTCAAGCTTTTTGGCGGACAAGTAGCAAAATCAGGAAACATAATTATTCGCCAAAAAGGAAATAAATTTTACCCCGGGGTTGGAACAAAACTTGGAAATGATTATACAATTTTTGCAATCCAATCAGGAAAAGTTGAATTTAAAAAGAAAATTGGAAGAACCCTTGTTAATGTAATTTAGTATGGATGACCAACCGATTACAGAACTTAATATTAATATGATAGAGCCAAATCCCTTGCAGCCCCGTGGTCTAATTACACCCGAATCTTTAGCCGAACTTGCGCAGTCAATTAGAGAACATGGAATTTTAGAACCTATCGTTGTGGCCAAGACACCGGCAGGTTTTCAAATTATTGCCGGAGAGCGCCGCTGGAGAGCATCCAAACTTGTGGGTTTAGAGAAAGTTCCTGTGGTTATCAAGGAGACTGATCCTCAAGGCATGCTTGTAATGTCTATCGTAGAAAATGTTCAGCGGGTTGACTTAAATCCTCTTGAGAGAGCAGCTGCATACAGAAGACTTATGGATGAATTCGAGCTTTCTAATTCTGATATTGCTGAGCGTGTTGCTAAAAGCCCGTCTTATATTTCTAATACTATTAGACTTTTGACTTTACCTGATGCACTAAAGGATGCCTTAATGGCAGGCGCAACTAGCGAAGGACATGCCCGGGCTTTATCTGCACTTGAGGATCCTTATTCAATCATTGAAGGATATAAACAAGTTTTAAAGAGAAATCTATCAGTTAGAGCAACTGAGGATTTGGTAAGAAGAATTAGGGTGCGGCAGGGAATAGGGCCAAAGAAAACAGCTGTTTTGGATTCAATGAGAATTATGAATGAACAAATGGATAGAATTGAGGAGGATTTAGGAAATTTGATGTCACGATTTACTAAAACCAGAGTAAAATGTGTGCAAACAGGAAAACTCGCCAAAATTGAATTTATGATTGAAGGAGATCCGAATCAGACAACTATTGTTTTACAGGATATTAATCAGGCAGTTTCAGGATATTTTAACCTTAAGGGTTCCTAAAAATTGTATCCTCAATTAGAAATTGTAAGGAATTAATCCCAGGGCATTAAGTGGAAAGTAACGGAAAAAAACTCTTCCAATAATCTGTTTTTGAGGGATAGGGCCTATTTCTCTTGAATCGGAGGAATGTTCCCGGTTATCTCCTATGACAACCCATTGATCCTCCGGGACAGTAACGATCTCCCCGTCTCTGAGGAAGGATCCACCTCTTGTTGGAGTTCCGGACGGAAGATATCTTTCATCAAGCTTTAAACCGTTAACATATACAGATGTATTCTCTACCTTGATAGTTTGACCCGGAAGGGCAATTATTCTTTTTATAAAATCCTGGCTTTCGTTTCTGGGATTTCTTAAAACTATTACATCTCCATATTTTGGAGGATAGAATCTATAGGAAATTTTATCAGTTAAAATATAATCCCCGTTGTGGAAATTAGGGAACATGGACTGACCGGAAACCTTGTGGGGTTGAGCTACAAATAGATAAATAATTGCAAAAATAGCCCCAAAAACAACTAAAGTTTGTAGGAAATCTACAAAATTTGATCGGAGTCTTCCAAAAACACCTTTTTTTTCTTCAGCGGGGTTTATTCCGGAGGAGGGTTCTGGAGGATTATAATTTGGTGCATAAACATCATCCACAGATTTGATTATCTCAAAGGGTAGGTTGAGACGCAAGAGGCCGCAATGGTAAAATGTCTTTACTGGATCCGTAGCTCAGTGGTAGAGCGCTGCATTCACATTGCAGATGTCGTAGGTTCAAATCCTACCGGATCCACAAATCTGTTAAAATGGCTATATGTCTAAAATTTTACGGCAATCCTTGTGGCTTTTTTTGGCCCAGGGGATATCCAGAGCTATTGGATTTTTCTATACTATTTTTTTAGCAAGAAGTTTGGGAGTCGAAAATTTCGGATTATACTCTGTAGCTCTTGCTTATTTTTCATTGGTTTCAATAATTTCAGAGTTTGGGTTTAACAGATTTCTAATACGGGAGTTGTCTCTAGGCCGACTTAAACTCCCACAACTTATTTTTAATATTGCAACGCTCCGCCTTTTAATTGCAGCTTTACTTTTTGTAATTTTCGGGTTTGGTTTATATATTCTAGATCCGGATAAACTAAGGGTAAATCTTGCACTTTTAATGATTCTGGCGGTTTTCCCAAATTCTTTAGCTCAAACTTTTGACTCCATTTTTGTAGCTTTCCAAAAACTACAATTTAGCGCGTTTGCCATTATTTTATCTAATATTTTTATAGTTTTTTTAGGAGTTATCCTTGTTGTAGCGAAATTTGGCCCAACAGGAGCTGCAATTGCATTAATTTTAGGCCAATTTGTTTATGTAGCGCTGCTTTTTTTGTTGCTAAAAAGTAATAATTTAGAATTGTCCTTAAAAGCTTCCATCAACACTCTAAGGGAAATAGTTTTAGGTTCGCTCCCGTATGGAATTTTAGGCGTTTTAGGCTTGCTTTATTTTAAGATAGATACTTTAATGCTATCTTATTTAAAAGGTAATTTTGATACCGGAATTTATTCTGCTGCTTATAAATTTTTGGAAGCTTTGGTTTTTGTCCCAAGCTCTGTTGCTTCCGCATTATTTCCTGTATTGGCAAGGCTTCATGAAAGTAGAACTTCGGAGATTAGGCCTATTTATATAAAAAGCACATTAAGTTTAGGAGTTTTAGGTATTATTATTGCAGTACTTTATATTTTTGTTCTTCCCATAATAATTAGACAATTTTTGCCTGCATATTTGTCATCAATTCAGGTAATCCAAATTTTGGCTGTTGCAATTCCCTTTATGTTTTTGCATGTTCCGGGAGCCCAAGTACTTTTATCTACTAATAGGTTTCTTAAGCAAATTATAATTTTATCAATATTTACTTTAAGTTTTAATGTGATTTTGAATTTAATCTTTATTCCCAAATATGGCTATCTGGGTGCCTCGTGGGTAACAGTTGCATCGGAGGTTGTAAGCATGGTAGCATTTTTCGGATTGTTACAAATTAAGGTATTAAGGTTAAAATGAGCTCTGTATATAAGAATTTAGTTAAACTCCATGGATTTTCTCCTGCTCAAAAAATAATAATTAATCTTGTAAAAGACGGAGAAATTTTAGAAGTAGGTTCCTCTTCCGGCTATATGACAGAAGAGTTTACGAAAAGAGGTTGCACTGTAGATATTATAGAAGTTGATAAGGAAGCAGCAAAAGAGGCAAAAGAATTTTCTAGAAGGGTTTTTTTAGGTTCAATTGAGGATAAAGAATTAAAACAGCAAGTTAAAAGTAAGTATGATTTTATTATTTGTGCTGATGTTTTGGAACACCTGGTTGATCCGGAAAAAACCCTCCTTTTTTTAAAAAATAAGTTAAAGACTCAAGGGTTTGTTTTGATATCAATACCGAATATAGCTTATTGGGGGATGAGGGTAGGACTTCTCAGGGGGCATTTTGACTATCAGGAAAGTGGGTTATTAGATAAAACTCATCTGCGTTTTTATACATACAATACATTTTTAAAATTACTTAAAAAACTTGAATTTAAAATTGAAAAAATTTATCCTGCTGAAGTTAGCGTCCCTTTATTTGTCAAGCTTTTTCCTAATCTTTTAATCTATCATTATGTTGTTAAAGCGAAAAAATAATTTAAGAGCTTCAGTTATAATACCCAACTGGAATGGTAAGCATCTTTTAGAAATTTGCCTACCTTCCTTAGAAAAACAAAGTTTTAAGGATTTTGAAGTTCTGATTATAGATAATGGCTCGAGCGATAATTCCTTGCGGTACATAAAGGAAAATTTTCCAAGTTTTAGGGTGACTGTGCTTGATAAGAATTTAGGGTTTGCTCCGGCTGTTAATATTGGCATAAGGAAATCTAGGTGCAAGTATATAATTTTGCTCAATAATGATACTGAGATGGATAAAGACTGTATAAAATTTTTTGTAAAAGCAGCAGATGAACATCCGGAGGCCGGATTTATTGCTGCAAAGATTCTTAATTTTTATAAAAGAAATATTATTGATAACGCCGGAGATTATATTGATGGAGGTGGGCATCCAAATACCAGGGGTACGGGGAAAAGGGATGGGCCGCAGTTTAATAAACCAGGGTTTAGTTTTATGGCAACGGGGGGTGGAAGCCTTTTTAAAAAATCAGCCTTTGAAAAGGTAGGTTTATTTGATGAAGAATACTTTGTATATATGGAAGATGTTGATTTTTGCTTAAGAGCTCAAATGCAGGGAATTAAAGGCTGGTTTGAACCAAAGGCAAAAATTTATCATATCAGGATGGCAACCTCCTCAAAAAATCCTTCTCTTTTCCAGTATTTAACTTTTCGAAATATGACAATAAATATAATAAAAAATTTTCCGGCTGGACTCTTACTTGATGATTTTAACTGGTTAAGAGTGATTCTTGTTAATTTAAATACAGTATTTTATTTAACCAAAATGGGATTTTTTTGGTCAGCCATAAAAGCGCAGTGGTATATTATTTCCCATATAGGGAGCCTGCTTAAAAAAAGAGCCGAGATTCAAAAGAAAAAACAGGTTCCTGATCAGTATTTTATTGACAATGTAAAGAAAAAACCGATTACTTTTTTTGGCCTTTTGGAAAAAGGAATTTAGGGCTTGAGGTAACTAAGATTATCCAAAGGAGTATAAATGGATAAAAAAGACTATTGTTAAATGTAGAGTAGGCAATTAAACCCAGTAGTGCAGCAGTTAAATATTTATTTTTGTTTAACCCGTAGATTAGGATTGAGGTAAGAAATACTAAATAAGTGATAAGGCCTAGTAAGCCTGTAGTTGATGCAACGAACAATAAACTAGAATCGTTCGTAGAGCCTCCTCTGCTATTATAAATACTCTCGGGAGCAAGCCCGTACTGTTTTAGAGCATATCTGTATGCATTAAATCCAACACCTAAAATTGGATGAGCCTGAAAAATTTCAAAGCCTTGGTGCCATGTGTTTAGCCTGAAACTGGCAGATCCCACCCTATCAATATTTCTGGGCTTTGCCACAAACATGCTATAAATTTGGAATCCAACTAACAGACCGAAGAAAAGTGTAATTGATAAAAAAGCCATTTTCCATGATTTCACAAAATAAGATAAAGTTAAAAATGAAATTAGAAACATACCGTAACTTGAGCGGGAAAAGGTAGTTAAAAGGGCAAGGTATATAATTGAATTACCAATCCCGATTTGAAATTGTGACAGACCGGGATTGTGCATTTGAACTAATAAAATTAAAGTTAATACAAAGTAAGCTCCAGCAAAGTTTGGATCAAGAAATGTCGAAACAGTCCTATAAAAATGTGGGTCCCAACCTTGATTTGATAAAAAAGATAAATTCGGTAAAAAAATAAATTGTAAAATTCCCAAAATTGCAAGACCTACTCCCGAACATATTAGTAATTTTGTAATATTACTTTTTAGACTCTCAAAAGCTCCAGAGTAAAGTAGCCATCCAAATAAAATATACATGAAAAATCTGACAGTATACAAAAAACTGATAAATATTTCCTGGCTGCTTAAGTTTAGTGGGGTAAGAGCTAGTGAGATTATACAAATTACAATAAAAAAAAGAGCTGATTTGAGATAAACTGGTGGTTTTCTTAGTGCAAACTTTATTCTTAATATTCCCCAAAGATTCAGTACTATGATTATGAGGTCCAGGATAGGCGGTGCTTGCATACCAAAAACAGGGATTTTAATAAGCTGGCCAGCAAGAATTGAAAGTAAAAGTATTATAAAAAGAGGATTCATATTTAAGGCTCAACAGTTACTTTTCGCATAATTTCCGTGGAATTTGAGGCTCCATCAGCAGCTTTAATTGTCAAAATATTTTCACCATCCTCTAAAGATTGTTCTTTTAAAAACGCTCCGTCAGAATTTGTTATAATTTGTACATTGTTTATAAAAACCTGGTTGTTTTTCTCGGTTTTTCCGGAAACCTTAACTTTCTTCTCTTTTACTACCTGATTATCTTGCGGTTCAGTTACTTCCAGTACAGGTTTTTCATTATCGTAGACTAATCTAATCGTTTTTGAATCTAGACTGTCCTGATTTTTTTCATCAACTGTTTTACCATATATGGAATTTATTCCGATGGCGAGTGTAATATTCTTGGCAATAAATGTTCCGTCGGATTTTACATCTGTTTCGAATTTTACATCATCTACAAAAATTCTCACTTTAGAATTGGCTGTGGCAAAACCAGTAATGTCAATTTTTGCCGAATTTGTGGCCTCGTACGGAATAAAGATAACAGGTGGGGCTAGGGTAGAAGTTTCAGAAACTGACTTTTCCCTGGGTTTTTCATTTTGTCTGGTAAAATCTTTAATTGTCCCTAAACTATTCACTAAAAAAGGTAAAATCCAATTAAAGGTAACAAAAATTAAAGCAACTGCAATAATAATACTTGCTAAAAGATTATACCTTGTTTGGCGAACTAACCTTTTAGCTGAATGTGTTCTGTATGCCATGGGTACAGTATAGATTATTTGATATAATCTGTCATGTGCGGCGGTAGTTCAGTGGTAGAATGTCTCCTTCCCAAGGAGAAGGTCGAGGGTTCAAATCCCTTCCGCCGCTCA
>CAYIDT010000027.1:0-2992 GCA_964362265.1 uncultured Gammaproteobacteria bacterium
GTAGTGCAACCCCTACCCAAACTCCAACTTCTACCCCTACCTCAACTCCTACTCCGAGTATTGCGAGTTGTGCTTTTCCAAGCGGATTCCCGGTCGGTGATGCGAACAGAGATAGACAGGTACGTATTGATGATGAAAACTTCTGGAGGGATGAGCTTTTAGGAAGACGGTCAACAAAGCAGTCAGATTTTAATGGCGATTGTGCAGTTAATGTTGTTGATTTCAGTATCTGGAGGACAGCCTTTTTAGGCTTAAATCGTTAAAAAATGAATTTTACAATGCGCAAATATTTTTCTCTTATTATTTTCATCATTATTCTTGTTGCAATTCCTGCGACAATTTTCCTTGCTCGCCAGCAGCAAATTTTACGATCCCGTGCGCTTGAGGCAAATCCTCTTACTTTTTCACCCGCGGATACCACCCAAAATCTGAGTAGTACCTTTGATATAACTGTACAGTTAAGAGCCGGAAGCTCAGATGTTTCAGCAGTGGATTTTATCCTCAACTTTAACAGAGAGATTTTGGAGATGGTAGCATTTACTCCTTCCGCTGTTTATCAGGCAGTGATTAATGGTCCTCCCGATAATATAGCAGGAAGTTTCAGGTATGTTGGGGTTAATCCGACTGCAACTTCAGTAACAGGTAACATAAATATAGGTTTAGCAAGGTTTAGGGCGAAAGCCGTGGGGACTTCTCCGCTGGGAATTTCAAATGCTTTGATTGCTGTTTCAGGTGAGACTACAGGCACCTCTTATGCAAACACTTCTGCAGGAAACGTTACTATTACAGAAGGTGTAAGCCAGAGAAACCAGTTACTTTTTTCTCCTAATAGTTTGACAAAACAAGTAAATGAGGAGTTTGACGTAACGCTTACAATAAGTAATCCGGATAATCTTGATATTTCCGGAGTGGATTTCAGATTAGAGTTTAGCAAAGACATACTTGAGATAAGAAATTTTACTCCATCTTCCGTATTAAACAGCGTCCTGATTAATGGTCCTCCCGATAATATAGCAGGAAGTTTCAGGTATGTTGCTGTCAATACAACCTCTACCCCAATTACTCAAAATTTAACTTTGGGAGTGTTGAAGCTGAAGGGTAAAGCTGTGGGCCAGGGTCAAGTCGGATTGACCAGCGGATCTGTTACTGCATCAGGTCAATCGTCTTCTCTTTCGCTAACAAGTAGTGGTGGAAGTTACACTATCGGTGTGGTTCCTTCCCCCACCCCTTCCCCTTCCCCCACCCCTACCCCTGTAGTAGTGTCTTGCAGTAGGTTTGAACTTACAGGGTTAACTTCAACTGGTACAAATGAGCGGGGCGGGCCAATTTACAATGTTCCTGCAACAGGCGATAACCGCCTGATAAATTTGCAATTTACCCCGACTGGCGCCACAATTACCTTAACTCCAATTCCCCCCTCCGGTATAACAGAGAATATTACTATTAATGAAGTCTCAACAGGTGTAACTATTTTCCGGACAGCTCAAATTCCCCCCAATACAACTGCATCTTCAAGGACTTATAATATAACAGGATCTATCCCGTCCGGGGCAACTTCGGTTTCCTGTTTGCCAATCAGAGTAGTAGTCGCAGGTACCACACCCGATGTAATCTGTCCTGCCACAACTGTCTCAACTGAAGTAAAATTCAGAAATCCCGATGGTTCCGGTTCCTGGACAACTCAAAGCATCATTACTGCAAATCAAACCGTAAAAGTTGCAGGTTTTCATAACAATCAAACTCCAGCTAGCTTGCCAACAGATATAGAACTTTCGGTTACAGGTCCCAGTGGTTTTTCCGATATGATTTCTCAGGGAGGAATATTTACTCCCCCGGCTGACCTTCCGGCAGGAGTTTATACATTTGTTGCAAAAACGAAAAATGCTTCAGGAGTTTTACTTGTTGGCCCAAACTGTATAAGCGGTGCATCAACAGGCAGGCTTACAGTTAATGCTGCCCCTACCCCCACCACTGCCCCGGTTCTTACAACAAGGTTTAAAATTGCGGAAAGCAGGTCTGCACTCGCCCAAGCCAACTTTCAAGCTTACACCGGAGACCCGATGGAAATAACTCATAGCTTTGCGGATAAAACGCCCGGCGTAAAACGGATTTGCGTGCAGTTTGAAGGATCGAATGGCGCTTTATCAACACCCCTTTGTAAGGAGATTGAACTAGTAAGCCTACCCTCGGTTTCTGCTTGTAACTTAAATGTTTCAGGTGTAAACGTTGATTTTGAAATAACAGGGTTAAATCTTGGGGTAAGTGGAGCAGGAAGTAAAGTCAAAAGCGGTACTAAAGAGCTTGAAGTGAAAGAGTGGACAAATGATAAGATCGTGGCAAAATTTACCAATGCCCCGAGCGGCCAAGTTTTCCCCATTACTCTGACTACCACCAGCGGCTTGATTGCCAGTGGAATTTGTAGCTCACTGTCCCAACTCTCCCTTGGTGCTTCGCTTTTCTGCCCACAGGTTACAAAACCAACAATTCGAGATGTTGAATTGACGATTGTTGAGGCAAGGACAGGAGTCACTCCTGTTAGAGAGATTGTAAGCCTTGATAGCAAAGGTATTGTTTCGGGCCTACAGACAAGATTTGTTTCCGGTGCCGGGTATAGAGTTGCCATCAAAGTTCCTAAAAGCATCCGCCGCACCGTTGAGTTTATAGCCTCTGCAGGAACAAATAACGTAAACCTTTCAACAGTTAAAGTGAATAAACTGCCGCTTGGTGATATATTCCCTGTTGATAACGGAGATGGAGCTATCAATGCGCATGACCGGGGGGAGCTGGTTAGGGAGTGGGCTATAACTGCTGAGGCAACAGGGCGGTCTGGGGATTTAAACGGAGATGGAAGAGTGAATTCTATTGACTGGTCGTGCATGAGACAGGATTTTGGCTTATCAGATGATGATCTTCCTAGGGGTGAACCTTTAAGGACGAATGCCCTCCCTATTCCCGTTTCAAGTGGGATTGCAATATCAACTTCTTCTGCCAC
>CAYIDT010000027.1:3002-8353 GCA_964362265.1 uncultured Gammaproteobacteria bacterium
GAAGCAGGTCTGCTTAGCATTACCGCTTCCCCTCCCCCTGGAACACGTATTGTGGTTAGTCCTTCGCCAACTGCCACTGCTTCTGCCACTCCTGTTGCTACAGCTTCAGCGACTCCATCCACCACTCCATCTCCAACATCCACTCCAACACCCACTCCGACACCAACACCTAGCCCAAGTCCTGGTACATAGTGTATGATGGAGAAATATGGATAATCAAACTGCCAATCCAAATGTTTTTGTAAACGAGATCGAGCAAAACGTGCCAAAACCTGCACGTAAATTCTTTTCCTTTAAAATTATATTTATCATTTTAGGGATTATAGTTGTGATAGAGCTTATTTTTGGGGTAAGATCCTTATTTCAAGGATCTAGTCCCATACCAACCGGAGCCAAAATTATCTTGGAGTCCGCAAAACAATCCGCTGCAGTTGGGGAGGTTGTACCTGTTACAGTGAAAATAGACACTGCTAAAAAATCAACTGACGGAGTGGATCTAATCTTACACTTTGATCCTAAGGTTTTGGAGTTAAAGGAATCAGATATTACACCAGGCACAATTTATCCTGATTTTCCTTTAAGAAATGTTGATCAAAGCGCCGGGATTATAAGAGTTTCCGCAATTGCTTCTTTATCCGGTCAAGGTTTTTCCGGTGAAGGAGTACTTGTTACCTTACAATTTAGCGCTAAAGCTTCCGGGAAGTCTGCGATTAGTGTTGAATTTAGCGAAGGACAAACTGCAGATTCAAATATTGTAGAGTCAGGAGTTGGAATGGATTTATTAAAAGAGGTTAAGAATTTGGAGGTAACAATAAAATGAAAAATATAACTAAAAATATAACTATTATAATAATTATAACGATTATAACTATTATATTTACCCCGGCTACTGTCCTGGCTGCTACCCTTTCCCTTTCCCCTGCCTCAGGAACATTTAATAAAAGCTGCAGTTTTACTTTAACTGTGGAACTTGATGCGGGAGGTGCCGAGACAGATGGAACAGATGCAATTTTACTCTATGATCCTGCGAGGTTTAGTGCAACTCAAATTTTAAACGGAACCATTTACAGTGATTACCCGGGGGGTAATATTGATTCAAGAAATGGTAAAATTACTCTTTCCGGAATTGCATCTTCCACCTCTACTTTTTCCGGAAAAGGCACGCTTGCTACAATCAACTTTACTGTTTTAGATGCTGCTCAAACCGGAGCTAGTGCAATGACCTTTGACTTTGATCCTCAGAATCGCTCCAAAACAACTGATTCAAATGTGGTTGAGCGGGGAACTGTTTCTGATGTGCTTACTTCAGTAACAAATGGAAGTTATATTGTAGGAAGCGGAACTTGTGCGGCTATCTCTCCTACTCCAATCCCAAGGGGTACTACAGGAATCTCTACCCCTTCAGCTTACGTTGGGCCATCACCTTATGTACCACCTGCTCTTCCTCCTGCAGGGTCCGAGCAGCTGACATATACCATAGCCATAGTAGGTTTGGTTTTGACTGTTTTGGGGATTTTAGGATTAGCTTTGTTATGACACTTGTCGGTCTAATCACTGATTTCCTTGAGTATCTGGAGTTTGAAAGGAATGCTTCCCAGTTGACCATCCGCAATTATGGCCACTATTTAAAAAGATTTTTGGAATTTTCCGGAGATATTGAACCAAAAAATATTGACTTGGAGCTTATAGATAGATACAAGCGCTATCTTTCAAAAAAACCTCTAAAGCGGGTTACCCAAAATTATTTTTTGATAGCTATCCGTGCACTTTTGCGGTATTTGGAAAAGCGTAGTATTGAAACTCTTATCTCCCAAAAAGTGGAGCTGAATAAACAGGATCCAAGACCCCTAAAGATTCTGGATGATTATCACCTGCAACAACTTCTTGATGCTCCGAGTAAAGATAAAAAAGATGGAATAAGAGATCGGGCTATTTTAGAAACTCTTTTTTCAACAGGGCTTCGGGTATCAGAACTTGTTTCGCTTAATCGTGACGGAGTCAAATCGGGTACCTGGCTGGAAAAATATCTGTATATAAGAAAAGACAGCTTTAAACCTTTATTTATTAGGTTTCAAGGTAGAGTTGTAGCTTTAAATGAAGGCGAAGCAATGAGACTCACTCCCCGTTCAATCCAGAGGATTGTTGAAAAATATGTTAAAAAATTAGGTCTTCCTTTTAAAGCTACTCCACACACGCTAAGGCATTCATTTTTACGTTCGGTAAAAATTATTTCCCTAACCGTTTAACTTCCTTAACAAGAGTTGAAATCACTACTGCCACAACAGATAAGACAACTGCACCTAAAATTGCAGCCAGAACCCCATCAATTTTAAATCCAGGGACAACTAAAGATGCCAAATACAAAACTATTGCGTTGACAACAAACGTAAAAAGTCCCAAAGTCAGCATGTTTATTGGTGTAGTTAAAAAGCTCAAAATAGGTTTTATGAAAGTATTAATAAGACCAATTACAATTGCTGTGAGCATTGCGCTTACAAAGCTATTTACTCTAAATCCCGGAACAATGTATGCAGTAACAACTAAAGCTAGCGCATTTAAGACTAAAGCTAAAAGTAAACCCATATTTTTCACCTCCCAACTAATTTAATAGTGAAACAAAAAGAGCTTTTCTGTCAAGAGGCTTCAGTTCAAATAGGTTTCCCAGAGAGGCCGTATGTGAAAAAATCAGACAAAAATCCAGGGATTTGAAGAGGCCAGGAAATTAGGACAGCATAAAAACCTGGGGATAAAAACGTAAGTGGTGGCCATTTATAGTAGATAGCAAAGGAAGTGGCAAAAATGAGGCCGAAAACAAAATAGATAATGGCTGTGTTTGTTATGACTTTTTCCTTTTTCATATTACTGCGGTCTGTCTTTAGATGAAACTACTGTTGCTGCTGCAACTTTTTCTCCCTCTTTTACTCTCATAAGGATTACCCCTTGAGTTTGTCTTTGTAAACTGGGCACCTGCCTAAGATCCATTTTTATTAGTTGGCCTTTATTGGAAGTTAAAACCAGAGTGTCCATGTGTTTATTTACAACTTCTGCAGTTACAATGTTTCCTGTTTTGGGGTTAACTTGGGCTGCTTTAACTCCGGATCCTCCCCTACCCTGACGACTCCATGAAGAAAGCTTAGTTTTTTTACCTAAGCCATTTTCCATTATAACCAAAAGCTCGCCGTCTGGGTGGGCCCAATTTAGCGATACTACTCCATCATCTTTGCCAAGTTTAATCCCCCTAACACCTGAAGTATCCCGATGAGTTGGTTTAACCTGTCTTTCAGAAAATTTAATAGATTGCCCTTTTTGGGAAACAATAATCATATCGCTCTCGCCTGAGGTTGGGCGGACCCAACCTAAAATATCGCTAGAATCAAGTTTTATTGCCACTAGTCCATTTTTCCGGATATTGGCATACTCTTCAATAGCGGTTTTTTTAACAGTGCCCTTTTTAGTGCACATAAAGAAAAACTTTTGCGTTTCATCTTTTTGGCGGGTGGTTAAAACCGCAGTGATTTTTTCTCCCTGTTCAACATTAATTAAATTAACAATGGCCTGACCTTTGGAAGCCCGCTGAGTCTCCGGGATTTCCCAAACTTTAATTTGGAAAACCCTACCAAGTCCCGTAAAAAACAAAATACTGGCATGAGTTTCAGTATAAAAAATATGGGAGACAGCATCTGTTTCTTTGGTGGAAATGCCCAAAACTCCTTTACCACCGCGAGCCTGAATTCTAAAGCTCATTGGACTCTGGCGTTTGATATAACCGCCCTCGGTGATTGTGACAATTGTGGTCTCATTAGCTACTAAGTCTTCCTCTGAAAACTCCCCTACTTTTTGTTTGTAAACCTTTGTTCTTCTCTCGTCACCATAACGTTCCTTAATTTTTGTCAGTTCATCCTTTATAACTTTTAGAATTTTTTCCGGAGAGATCAATAAATCCTCAAGATAAGCAATAGTTTCCTGGACCATCTTAAGTTCATCCTCAATTTTTTGTCTCTCAAGGGCGGCGAGTCGACGAAGCTGCATGTCTAAAATTGCTATAGCCTGAATTTCTGTCAGCTTAAAGCGGGTCTCTAAATTTTTACGGGCATCATCAGCATCTTTCGATTTCTTAATCGTTTCAATGACCTCGTCAATATGATCAACAGCAATTTTTAATCCTTCCAAAATATGCTCTCTGGCTTTGGCCTCAGAGAGCTCAAATTCAGAGCGCCTGCTAACGATAACTTGTCTGTGATGAATGAATTCTTCCAGGATTCGTTTAAGAGTAAGCAACTGTGGTACACCGTTTACTAAAGCTACAGTATTAACATTAAAAGTAGACTGAAGCGCGGTTAATTTGTATAAATTATTAAGGACTGATTGTGGTTTACCGTCTCGTTTTAAATCAATTACAATGCGGACCATTTGGGTGCGGTCAGACTCGTCGCGCAAATCAGCAATTCCATCGAGCTTTTTGTCTTTTACTAAATCAGCAATTCTGGCAATTAAGGTTGCTTTATTAACCTGATATGGAATTTCGGAAATTATAATTTGTATTTTACCTCCGCCACTGGCGGATTCCTCTATTTCTGCTTTGGCGCGCATGATAATTCGACCTTTTCCTGTTCCATAAGCTGCTAAAATTTCACTTTGGTCATAAATGGATCCGCCAGTTGGAAAATCCGGACCTTTGATAAATTGAACAAGGTGCTCAACAGTAGCATCAGGATGTTCTATCATATAGATTAACGCATCTATGACCTCTCCTAAATTATGTGGAGGGATTTGGGTCGCCATACCAACCGCAATGCCCGATGTTCCACTAAGCAACAGGTTGGGTATAACAGAAGGTAGTACCACTGGTTCTTGGGTAGTTCCGGAGTAATTGTCTACAAAATCAACAGTGTTTTTGTTGATATCTCTTAAAAGCTCATCAGCTAATGCGTCAAGCCTAGCTTCCGTATAACGCATTGCTGCCGGGGAGTCCCCATCAATCGATCCAAAATTTCCCTGTCCATCTATTAACATATATCTCATGGAAAAATTCTGGGCCATTCTAACCATGGCCTCATAAATTGGGGCATCGCCATGAGGATGCAAGTTTTTCATTACTTCACCAACAACAGCTGCTGATTTTTGGTATCTTGCAGTGTGGTGCAAACCTTGTTGGTTCATGGCATAAATGATTCTTCGCTGAACTGGTTTTAAACCGTCACGGACATCTGGAAGAGCCCTGGAGACAATAACGCTCATGGCATAGTCCAAGTATGAACGCTGCATTTCTTCAATAATAGGTGCCGGAACAAGTTTACCAATATTATTTGTCATAAAAAAAGCCAGTCGGCTTAAGTAAATTATACCTGTTT
>CAYIDT010000028.1:0-6985 GCA_964362265.1 uncultured Gammaproteobacteria bacterium
TAGCATGATCAGGGCCTGTTGTTTTTAAAATTTTATAAAAAGGAGATTTTTTTTCTTTATTTTGAACAATTTCCTGTAAGTACGATTTACTATCTTTAGGCGGTCCTTTTTCTATCTCCTCTTCTACTTCTGGAATAAGGATATGATTGAGTACTTTTTTGACAGCTTCCAAGCCCTGATCCAAAAAAATTGCCCCAAGTAAAGCCTCAAAGGTATTAGCCAGAAGCTGAGTATTTTTCCTGCCTCCCGAAAGTTCTTCCCCTTTTGAAAGCTTAAGATATGATCCAAGGTTTAAATTCCTAGCCACTCTAGCCAAACTTTCTGTTTTAACAATAAAAGATCTAAGATTCGTTAAATCTCCTTCAGGGTCGTTGGGTCGTACATTATATAAATAAGTAGAAATAATAAATGATAAAATTGAATCACCCAAAAATTCCATTCTCTCGTTTGAAGGTCCAGATCCTTTAACTTCATTAAGGTATGAACGGTGGGTAAACGCTGTTTCTAAAAACTTTTGATCTCTAAATTTTAAGTTTAGTTTTATAAAAAGACCTTCGCAATTCATTTCCTAGAGCATATTATCTTCTATGCTTATTGATTTTGATTCATGTTTTTATATTTTCAATCTCCACAAGTTTTCCCAGTACCCCATTGATAAAGCTTGGACTACTTTCTCCCCCAAACTTTTTGCCCAACTCAATTGCCTCATCAATTATAACTTTCGGCGGGGCCTTCCTTTCTAATAATAACTCAAAAATGGCAAGCCGTAAAATAGCCAGATCAATTTTGTTGATTTTTTCAATAGGCCAAATGGGGGCAGCAGTAGCAATTTTTTGATCTAAATCCTTAAAGTTTTGGATAATCGGTTTAATATTCCCTTGAGGTTTCTTATTAAAGTCCCATTGGAAAAGTTGCTGCATTAAATGAATTCTTCGTTGATGACGTGGGTCTTTTACGGTTTTCATTTAAGCTTTTATCACCTTAGCTTTTTGTTCCAAAACTGCTTTCCCTGCGTAAAATCCACATTCAATACAGGCCATATGAGGTCTTGTTTTACTTCCACAGTTTTTACAAACCACCAAAGAAACCGCTGCCAATTTAATAGCTGCTCTTCTGGTTCTTTTTCGCGCTTTTGAATGACGTCTCTTAGGTTCTCCAGGCATGGTTGGTTAATCCGGCATTACATTTGCCGAAATCTTTTGTAATTGTGACTGAAGCTTTGGATATTTGTCAAGCTCGGGATTTACCTCCAATAAATCTTTCGCAACCCCTTTGGTTTTTTCAATAAGCTCTAAATCAGATAACTGTGCAATTTTTAGATCCCATTTTCCATGTTGGGCTGTGCCAAAAATCTCCCCTGACCCCCTGATTTTTAAATCTAGTTCTGAAAGTTTTAAACCATCAAAAGTAGTTTCCAAATATTTAAGCCGCCGATTATCTTTACTTGACACATTCGATGTGTAAAGTAGGCAAAAAGAGGGTTTTATACCTCTACCAATCCGCCCGCGAAGCTGGTGGAGCTGGGCAAGGCCAAATCTTTCAGCTCCTTCAATCACCATCACTGTGGCATTTGGAATATCCATACCAACTTCAACAACTGATGTAGAAACAAGAATTTGAATTTTCCCCTGCCTGAAATTTAAAATTACCTCCTCTTTTTCTTTTGCTTTTAATTTTCCATGCAAAAGTCCAAGCTTTAAGTTTGGAAAAATTTCCTTTTTTAAGAACTCAAATTCTTTTTTTGCGGCTTTGACAGAGGTTAGCGTTTCAGATTCCTCAATTAGCGGCGTAATTATATAGACTTGATCTCCCTGCCTAACTTTCCTCTCAATCCATTTATAAGAATCTTTTCTTTTTGCTGAAGGAACCAGATGGGTTGAAATTTTTGGCCTGCCTTTGGGAAGCTCATCAATGGTTGATAAATCCAAATCTCCGTAAAGCGTTAAAGCTACGGTTCTTGGAATTGGGGTAGCAGTCATGGTTAAAAAATGAGGGGTTTTTGATCTTTGTCTTAAATTTGTTCTTTGAACTACGCCAAAGCGATGTTGCTCATCAATTATTACAAGCCCGATATTTTTGATGGCCAATTTTTCTGATAAAAGAGCATGGGTACCGATGACGACATCGGCTTGAACAGATTTTTTACTTCCAGTATAAAGGCCTACTTTCATTCCGAATGGTTCAAGTAATTTGGAAACCGTCTCAAAGTGTTGCCAGGCTAAAATTTCTGTGGGGGCCATAAAAAGTGAACTAAAATTATTTAAATGGGCTAAATAAATCGCAGCTGCTGCTACAATTGTTTTTCCGGATCCAACCTCTCCCTGCAAAAGCCTATTCATAGGATAAGTTGTTTGTAGATCAAAAGTAATCTCACCGAGAACCTTAGTTTGAGCCGAAGTCAGCTTAAATGGTAGTGAGTTTTTAAATTTTTCCAGATCTTTTTTTTCTATTTTCCATGGTTTAGTGATTGGTTTTTCCCTCCAAATTAATCGGGCTTTTTGGGTGGCCAGTTGGATAAGAAAAAGTTCATCAAAAGATAAGCGCTTGCGGGCTTCATTTACTTCATCCATGATTTTTGGAAAATGGATTTTTTGTAAGGCTTCCGGAAGGGGTAACATATTATCTCTAATTTCATCCGGAAGGAAATCTTTTATGGATGGAAGGGCGAGAGATAAAAGGTTGTGGATTTTGGAGCGCAAAAATTTGGAAGAAATACCATAAGTTTCAGGGTAAACTGGAACAAGACGGCCAGTATGGATAGTCGGGGTCGAAATAATCTTTTCCCAAGATGGAGCCAGAATAGATAATTTATTTTTATATTTAGAAAGTTTTCCTGAAATTTGAAGGTGGTCCCCTGCCTTTATGCTTTTAGTTAAGTATGACTGATTAAACCAGGTAAGCATTATGGAGGATGTTCCATCATTAAAAATTGCCTGGGTTAGAACACGGCCTGCTCTTGTATAAACATTTTTAATAGACCAAATTTCGCCGGCTAGAGTTACTACTTCCCCTATTTGAGTATTGTCTGCTGATTTAATAATGGAATAATCATCATACCTGAAAGGATAATGGTGAATTAAATCCTCTACAGTAAAAAGATTTAATTTTTCAAGCCTTTTGGCGAAGTATGGACCAATACCGGGTAGTTTGGAAAGCAAGAGGTTTGTATCCATAATCTTTAAATATTATATATGCATGGTATTGTAATTGCACATACTATATAGGATAATATGCAACTAAGGAAATAAATGTGGCATATATTGACAAAGAAACCGATTCTAGGAACGATCTGCTAAGAGAAATTATTAGGAGCGGGAGGAGACAATCACTTGAAGACGCTATCGGTGAGATAACCAGTTATCGGGATAAAAAAAAGATAGAAGGAAGATTGGACCCAAAAGCTTTCAAGGCAATGTTTAGATCTAAACATAAAAGCAGAGCTTTTGATCTATTTGGCAAAGGTAAGAAAGAGGCAAATGAAGAACTTTCAGAGTGGGTGGACAATATAATGTCAATGTCCACCTGCATACTTGATGCAAATATTGACTCTTCGGATTCTTTAATAGATACGTTGGATGATGTACTGCCTAACAATGAATTTGCTATTATGATGTTGAAAGTAGCAGCGGCAAGAAAGGAAAACTCGCTAGAGGGAGGATTTAGTCTTAGAGCAGCTGCAGCTATTGAAAGACAGAAATCTTTACCAACCCCTATTCAGTTACTCCCTCGTATATCAGAACGTATTAAACAAGGTATTAATGCCCGCGAGCTTTTGACTGACGGATTATTGGGTATTGCAGTAGGAGGTAGCTTAAAAACTGCTGCAACTCTTGGAGTAGCATCTCTTGGAGTAACCGGTTTAGGAGGGGCAATGATTGCAGGGGGGTTGGTTGGTTCTGTGGTAGCTGGTGGCAGAGAATGGTTTAAACAGACCGAGCAGTTTGATCCTTTAGTTTCCGGATCTTTGCGAAGACGATTTGTAGAAAGACTGCGAAACCCAGTAAAAAATGTTGAGTGGTCAAAGATTGGGGTAGCAGCTGCTCGCGGTGGAGTTATTGGAGCCCTAGGAGGATTAGGTGGAGGGTGGATCGCTGATAAAGCTGCGGAGTTTATAAGCTCGGCAGTGCATGTTCCTGTGATGCCTTCACTGCAGGGTGTTTCGGAAGATATTGCCAGTGTAGGTGAGTCTCCAGTTGCTGAAGTTTTACCGGAAGTACTTGCTACTGAACTAGAACTTGTTCAGATACCTTCGGAAATATTTTTGGAACAGGGTTCAAACCCTTGGGAAGTCAGTCGAACATATCTTGGAGAGATATTAGGTCGTACTCCAACCAACCTGGAAATTCTCACAGTTACTAAAGAGCTTGCCAAGAGTTCCGGAATTTCTGTTCCCGAATGGAATATAATGGGAGAAGGATTTCTAGATCATAGGAATCTTCCAGTAGGCTTTAAGCTGATTTTTAATGTCTGATTCTTCTTTCTAGAGGATAACGATTTTCAAATTCTTTTTGGGTAAGAATAGAAAGTCCCCTAAAAGTGTCTCCCACATGAACTGTGATAGATGAAAGTAGCTTTGGAACAAAACGTTTCCGAAGTGTCTGGATTTCTTGCTCTTCTGGTATTTCTTCAGTCTCTTTTTCCAGTGCAACCATATATATAATAATGTATTAAGTTAGGATTTTTATCTGTATTCCAAATTACAAATTTAAAAATATGCTATTCATGTTTGTAGTTAATTAATATAGGCCTTGACAAAACATGATTTGTATGGTATAGTATGCAAGATATGTCTAGAGAAAGCCAACAAGATATCAGAGCGTTAGTACCTTTTTTTGAGAATGCTCAAGCAGAAGGTAACTTGTCTGATCGAAGCCGAAGGCTTCTGGAACAACCAGAAGTTCAAAGAAAAATACTGATTGCAACGGGTACTCCTACATCTTCAATTCAAGCAGACGATATTACCATTGTTACTTTATTAATTGACGATAGTGGTTCAATGGCAAGCCATAAAGACGCTGTTATTAAAGGCCAAAATAGAATTATTGATACTCTCTTACAAAAAGCTTCTTATCCAGATAGAATATTAATTTCAACCCAAGTATTGAATGGTGGAGATGCAGGTGTAATTGATCCATATCATCCTTTAGCTCAAGCAGTTAGATTGGATGGCCGCAATTACATACCTGATAACGAGACTCCTTTGATCCCAAGAACTATTGAGGTTTTGGGTGGAGCTATGCTTAAAACCCAGGAAGGAAGCGATGAATGGAAAACTGTCAGAACTGCTACATTAGTTATGTCTGATGGTCACGATACAAGTGGTATGGATATTGAGGAGGTTGCGGTGCTCGTAAGAGATATGAGAGCATCAAAAGTACATTTATTAGCTGCAATGGGTTTTGGAGAACAAAGCTACTTCACCAGATTTTTTTCTGATATGGCTATTGATCCTCAATGGATTTTAACTGCAGAGGCCAGCGATGAAGAAATCTTGAAAGCTTTAGGACTTTTCGCTGAAGCTGCTACAAAAGCTGCAGACCCGGAAAGCTTTCCATTACTTTTAAATAGCGGTTATGAAGGACTTAAAGGTCTTCCAGGCAGTAGCCAACAAATAAATTTATAATTTTTCCCCTTAAGGTATGGTTTCCCAGGAGCTTTGTAGTGCTTTAAAAAGATGTTCGGCGCTGTCTTCCATGTTAGCGCTTATGGTAGGGTAAAGGATTTTTGCCGGGTTATTCGGATCCGGACCTAAAGGTCTGTTGCGATCGGGATGCACAATCATACTTAAATCCCTGTAAATCTTACGTAACTCCTTTTGTTGAGCTGTATTTTGTTTAGTAACGGTTGCTAAGGCTGGCCTGATAAATATAGCTTTGGCAATGATTGAAAGATCCTGTAAATCAATAGCCTGGGGTTTATTTGCAGCATTTCTGTGTCCACTTGGGATAGCATTGAAGTTTGGACGTGTTAGAAATCTTCTCATATGTTCCGGAGTACCCCAAATTATAGCTAACATATAATCCATCATTGCTTGTCTGTTGCTTCCTGGAATATGAGTTGCAGTTCCCAGGATACTTTCCCGTAAAAGACCCATTCCAGCCCTAAAGCGTTCTAAGGTAGCTGCTGGTGTATCCGCTGTAGATAGTCCTACAGCTACGGTAGTCCATCCGGCTTCTGCTATTGTCCACGCATACTTCCATTCCGGTGTTTTATTGGTCAAATCTTCCGGGTCCCAGGTCATTCTATTAGGTCCGGTGCTCGGTCCTGTTGCCGGACCTGTGGCTGGGCCTGTGGCAGGGCCGGTAGAAGGACCTGCTTGTTTTGCAAGATAAATAGGTTTGTGTTTGTTAAAATAATTCTCATAGAATTGAACCTCTGCAGCATTTTTGGGATACAAACGATAAGAGAAATATGGGAAGGGCTGGAATGGAATCCTTTGAAAAAGAGTTGCAAAAAATCTTGCAGCGCCCCTTGGCTCTGGATCTGCATATCCGAACAAAAGAGCAATTCTGGCAAGCTGCATAACTTTTTCATTATCGTCTGCTAAATCAGCATTTTGAGTTTGGTCTTCTACATTACTACGTACATGTGGATGTCTACTGATTTTTTCTATAACTTTAAGTACCCTTCTATCTGTAGCAAAACCCATATCATCAATATCGATTAATGGATCAAAAATTTCTGTAGCAATATTTGGTGGAAAATTTGTGTTTATGCGATCCACTCCCATGCGAAGCCTTGTTTGAGCGGCTTCCATTTTTGGAATATCCTGTGTAATCCTTCCCTTATATCTATATTGGTTTTCTAAATCTGTCATATTTTTTGTCCGTTGACTTTTCTGTCATCTTATAGTATACTATGCCCAGCTTTAAAAAGCAAGTATTAAATATATGGCAGTAGAAATTAATATAAGTCAAAGGCAGTGGCAAGATTTTGATAGAGCAATCCATGGATTGCCGGATCGTCCTGCAATAGAGCGATATGT
>CAYIDT010000028.1:7085-8292 GCA_964362265.1 uncultured Gammaproteobacteria bacterium
AAGTAGAACCCCTGCTGCTACCATGACAAGACAACCTACATCTACATTATATATACCAGTTGATGTAACGCCCGAAAGCAGATTTGACAGGAGGCCTGTAAGATAATTATGTTAGCAGAACAAGCTTTCTCAAGAGAATATTATGTACTACCTGAAAATGTTACTAGGGTTGCCAGATCCATAGTATCCCCTGTTGTTTCAAAATTGCGGGATCCTGCAGTTTGGAAAGATACTTTTACAGAAGTTGCAAGCTCAGCCTTAATTGGTGGAGCAATAAAGGTGGGAACCGGCGCTCTTTTAGCGGGAACAGGTGGATTTGTAGTTGCTGCGATAGGAGGTGCACTGGCTGGAGCTGGAATAGAATATTTTAGACAGGTTAGGGAAAATATTAAAAATAATGGATTTTCCATTGATGCCTTAAAACCACTAGACCTTAAAAGAATGAGTATAGCTTCTTTGAAAGGAGCCTTGGGAGGAGCAGTTGGTTTTGGAATGGCTGATTTAATATTTGATCATATTTCGCTAACAGGTTTGATAGCAGAACTGCCTTTCTCAAAATCTGAGGTACCTGAAGTTTTAATTGCCGGATGGAATAATTTAAGCGAAGTCAGAAATCAGATAGCTGTAGGCCCATGGACAAACAGAATTTTTGAAAACCCGGATCCATTTTATTCAAGGCCTGATTTATCAGGGTTATCAAATTCGTATCCTGAGGTCTCTTCCCTAACAGGTTTGGCTGCAGCCGAGGTTGCAAAGGATTTGCTTGAAACAGATTTGGCATATTTGGGAATAGATAACTTTGATCCTTTTAACGGAATGACAGCTGATGGTGTGCACCATGCGGAAATTTTTAAAACATATATTGAAAACAATCCTAAATATCAGATAATGCTTGAAGCTTATAAAGCAGAAATCTGGACAAATAATCATCCTGATTTTTTTGTAGCAGGTAATAACGACTTAATCTATCATTTTTTGTCTGATATGGGCTGGCATTCTAAAGATCTTGGTCCACAAGGACCTCTAACTACCCTCAAAATACTTGAAGGGACTGCAAGAAGAAAATTATTTGAGGATTTTTTTAGTCTACGGGCTACTATTTAAAAAGAGGATAAAAGCGGCAAGAGCGAAAATAAAAGGATGGCTATTCCTGCAATTACGGATAATATTATCCAGAAAATTTTAAACTTTTTTGAATACATCATAT
>CAYIDT010000029.1:0-8070 GCA_964362265.1 uncultured Gammaproteobacteria bacterium
TTTACAATTTCGAATATTCCATCTGAAATTAGTTCAACGGATATATTCAAAGTGTCTCTCGACCTTAATTTATCCAGTAATCCCATTACAACTTTTTACCTTAAAGGAGCCTTTAAAAAGAGCGAGTCTTCAAATTATTTTGGGCATACTAAAGTTGGATCTTCGTGGATAAAAAACGGTTCGCCGTATCAAGATCAATATAAAATTACTACGGATTCGTCAGGGAAATGGTCCGGCATAATAGAAGTGCAACCTGATGTTTTGGATTCGGGTTATGAGGGATCCGGAGATTACATCTTTAAAGTTGGAAGGTATACATCTTCCGGTAGTGGACCAACTTGGAGCAATGAATCAAATATCAAAATATCTGCCCAAGAGGTTGTAGCTGATAATGTTGAAGTAGTTAACTCATCAAATATCTCTAAGAAATCTTCAAAAGAAATTTTAGGCGAGGAAAGTGTTAAAGATTTACCGGAGTCAGTTTATTCTTTAGAAAATTATCGCCGGATTACATCAGACTTTGCAACTCCTCAGGCTACCAAAACTTCCGAACTGAAAAAGCAAAACCGAAATTTGATTTTACCAATAATCGGTGGAGTTTTTATTGGGTTTGGAATAGGTTTAGGTATTTACCTATTTATAAAAAAGAGGGTAAAAGAATAACTCATGAAGAAATTTATTACTCATTCAAGCTACGAAACACAAGAAATAGCTGAAAAACTGGCCAAGGGATTTAAAAAGGGCGTCATCGCCTTAAGTGGTAATTTAGGTTCTGGCAAAACTACTTTTACTCAAGGCTTTGCTAAGGGGTTGGGTATTAAAGATAAAATTATCTCCCCTACTTTTGTTTTGATAAGACAACATAAAATCCCATCTTCCAAAAGAATTCTTTTTCATGTTGATCTATACCGCCTGGAAAATACTAACCAGATGAAAAGTTTAGGATTAAAGGATTTGCTTAATAATCCAAATGCAATCGTGTTAATTGAATGGGCTGAAAAGGCAAAAGATTTACTCTCTAAAAATAGTATCGTTATAGAATTAAAGATTATCGGTCAAAATAAAAGAGAAATCAAAATTTTTAACATCTCTTAGAATCAAATGAGGATTTACATTTTAATTCTGGATTTGTTTTAAACCCGAGAAAAATAATTTCCTTATTTGGACTTTTTATCTCAAAAAGTTTGGTTAAAAAATGCTCTTTTGCTTGAGCTTGCGATATAGCCAACTCATCACCTACTAATATTTGATCTTTATAAATATCTTCCTCCCAACTAATTGATCTTGTCTCAAAATTAGTAATGATATAGTGGTCATTCCAAAGTGTATTGTTATAATAATCATTTTTGATATTAGGATCAGCTGCCAGTTGCAATTTTTCAGGCGGAATTTTCAGGAAAAATGCTAGTATAATATATGCAGGTTTTATTCTGCCACTGTCAATTAAAAATTTCTCATCCGGTCTTTTTTTAATTTCCTCAGCAAGCTGCGAAAAACCATATCCCCAAATTTTAGCTCTTTCATTGGGTAATAAAACAGCTAAAGAGCGGTAAAGTGAAATCATTGAGAAGATTGACAATAAAAAAACTAAAACCAACCCTTTTTTGGGTAGATATTGCAAACCATATGCCATTATAAGTATAAGCGGCAAGATCAATATAAGTGCTCTTTGTGTTGCGAACGGATCTCCTGTTAGCGAAGCTGGAATTGGAGCAAGAAGAAAAAGCATTACTGTAAATTTTCCCTTGTTTAATTTCGCTTGCTTAATTAAAACAAAAATTCCAACTAAATATAAAATCACCATCCATGGGTAAAATATAGAAAGCTCAGGTAAAGAACGCTGTAAATCAGAATCGGGCTGAAAAAATAAATTTCTTGGAGAAAAATACGCGAAATATTGACTGGTAAATTCTCTTAAAAACGAGATAGGAACTGATACTAATATTGGGATATTCATTAAGGAAGCTTGTTGAAAAATTGCTTCTTTATAAAATAGTCCTACCCCTCTTGAAGTATTAGCAGGAGTAAAAAAAATAAAAATTTGAGGTAAGATAAAAAGAACAAATAAAATAAAACTAAATAATAAATTTTTCACAATTTTTTTGCTAAAAAATTTTTTTCTAAAAATTAAAAGGAATAAAATTATAGTAAATGGTACCAGTAATTTCTGAGTGTGATAAGCATATATGGATAATGCTAAAATTCCAAATCCCAGGCTCAAGAATTTTTGATTATTTAAACTTAAATAAAGAAAAAGACAACCTAAACTATATAAGAGAAACCCTAAATTAATTTCATACCCTATTCTTGAATAAAAAATCGCTCCAGGAGATATCGTGAAAATAAAGGTTGTAAAAAGGGAAGTAATATTATTCATTCCAAGCACTTTGGTAAAAATAAAAATCACTATAATCAATAAAATCCCAGAAATGGCAGAAGTTAATCTTGCTATAAAAATCGAGGGTTCGCCGTTGTGTGAAATTAAAGATGTTACATATGTATACAGAGGTGGCGTATATGAACCAAGAAATCTAAAAGATAAAGGATATTCTTTTCCATATTCATCCTTACCAGTTTGAGCAATTAATCTTGCATTAACCGCAGGAGAGGCTTCATCTACATAGAGACCATTTGGGTTTCCATTTAAATTAGCAAGACGAAGGAAACTTCCAAAGAAAATAATAAAAAGCAAGAAAAGAAATGTAATTTTACTTCCCATTTTTTAAAAAATTTAAAATATTTAAAAATCCCTCATGTATAAGAATCACTATAAAAGGAAAAATCAAAAAAGGACCTAAATTATTTTTATGACCTATTCCAGTCAATATTATGATTGTTGCCAAAAAAAAGAGTATAAAATACATATCTCCTTTGCTAAAAATTTTATACATCCCAATTAAAAAGAGTGGTAAGAAAATAAATGAGAATTTTTCAAAATCGTCAGCCCAAACTCTTTCTCTTGGGTGACCCGCAAAAAAATAGATATTTAGATCTATTGTTTCAAAAAAATTTCTGTAAATTCTTGTTTGAATTGTATTAAAATCCCCTTCCAGAAAATCCCTTAAATTAAATCTTGCAAAAATTACTCTGGTAAAATGTAAACTGGGTTTATAAAATTGTAATCTCTCGCTTCTAACCCTTTGCTCATCATTATCCAATAATGTAAAGGATTGGGAAATAGTTGTAATCAGTTGAAAATAAAGTAATATAAAAAATGTTACTAAAAATAAAATATTCTGTTTTTTATAAAGAAAAATTGTAGATAATATCAGCGGTACTACAATTAAGGGAAATAACGATATAATTTTCCAAATCCAGCTGTTAAGAAGTATGAATAACAAAAGTGACATTTCTTTCTACTATTTCTCTTTTCTAGTTTCCACGATGATCGAACCAAAGTTTTTAGTTGATAAAGTAGGTAAATTCTTGAAACTATTCTCCCAAAGATGGCGCTGCCCTATTTGATCTGGTTCTTTGATTAAAAATATTAGGTTCGAATCCTCTCTTTTTCTTAGATCGTCTGTACTGGCAGAGAATTTTTCCTTTTGTTTAATATACTCTGGAACGTTGGGGAGATATGCATAATCCTCGGGCAAATAACCATATTTGTTTGTACCATGCCACCAATAAAGATATTGATACGGATAATCGATTACTGAAGGCATATACACATAAACTTTAAAGTTTTTACCATTTGCCTCTTTGTAGGTATAATCAATAGCTGATAATTCATTTCTCAAAATTGAGTTATTACTGTTACTATTTTGGGCATCTAAAACGTAATTTTTTATATTCTGAGTAGTATTTATAAAAAGAATTGCTACTAATGTATAAGCTCCTATATTTCCCATTACCTTCACGTTTTGAAGTGTTTTTAACACAAAACCGACCAAAAAAATTGAAGCCACAATTGAGGCGTTAAAATACCAACCCAAAAGATCCACCTTTAAAGGAATGAATCCGATAAGTGGAACGGCAACAAGTAGGATACAAAGTAATGTTAGTTTATCATCAAAAATCTTTTCTTTTCTTAAAATTCGCAGCAAAGATAAAATAAATCCTATTATTATAATTTTTGTAAATAGTTCAAAATTCTGAAAAGTTGGGAGTAAAACACTATAAAAACTCTTTAAAATCTGGGGAAATCTTAAAGCCGGGTCAGTTATAATCTGGCCATGGGAAGTTGAGCGGTATTCTAATAGCGCCTGAGTCATTGGAAACCCGTGGCGTAAGTCAAAAACAAACTGAGGCACAAGCGTGGCAATAAAACTTAAAACTCCAAGAAAAAAAGCTCTTGTTTTAAAAAACTTTAAACCCTCTGTAAAACCTGAGTAAATTACAATTACTACCGTTGTAAATATTCCAACCGGTACGGAAAATTGTAAAAATAATCCTCCCAGAAAAAAAGCCATAACTTGATAAAACATTTTTTTAGTTTCTGAAAACTTTAGCAGGGACCAGATAAAAACAGGTGTTAAAAAAAGTATCGGATTAGGATTAAAAGCATACTGAGAACCTAAAAGGATAAAGTTTGAGGCAATCCAAATCAAACCAACTGCAAAGGTTGATAACATTCCATAATTTTTATTAACAAGTGTAAGTAAAAAATATCCTCCAATTGCCCAAAACATTATTTCCATTAAAATTGAGGCGTATGGATTTCCACCAGAGAAAATAAACGGGACAGACTGTATATAATACCAGGCCGGTCCATAAAAAACCCCATCAACTGAAGTTGTTGGTCCAATTAATCTTAAATGTTTTAAAATAACCATTTCTCTGACATCTACCATATCCCTTGCGTTATCCATATTAAAAATAAAATTCCCATTACTGCTTATAAATAATCGATAAATTAAACCAACAGCTAAAATGGTTAGAATAAAAAAGTTCATTTTTTTATTTAATATCAAAATTTCACTCTCCTTTGCACTATAAAATTCCCAAACTTTTGTTCCATATCAAGCTTTGTAAAATAACCTTCTTCATTAAGAAAATCATCAATAAATTTAGTTGGAATCCCCCTGGTTGGCTCAATAATAACATATCTTTTAGCTGGCAATCCTTCCTGAGCTTCTTGAACCTTTAAATCTCCAGGAAACCCAAGTGCGTTTTTACCATTCCAGATAGGAAGATATCCATATTTTGTATTGCCGTAATGTTCAAATAAATAACTCCATGTAGTGTTTATATCTAAAGGCATTGTTATAGCTTTAACAGCAAAGGGTTGACTCGCTGTATCAGTATAAATAAAATCTAAAACTTTTTTTTCATCCTGCAAAAGCATTCCCGGCTGAGCATTTATTTCTAGAATAGTTCCCTTGGGATTAAATTGATTAATCATATCTAGATTGAACAGCAAAATTACTCCAACTATCAATAAAGCCAGAATCCGCATTTTAGAAAAAATTTGTCCTATTAAAAAAGCCGTAAATATTAAAAACGAAACCGAAACTCCAACATTAGGATAATAAAGTGGGATACTAACCTCAGGATTTAACACTCCCCCGTTAATTACAAAAGTCAAAAAAAGAGCAAAAAACCAGATACTCAAAAAAATGAGCTGGTTTCTCCATCTCTTATCTCTCAAAAATTTCAAGAAGCTTATCAAAAGTAAAATTAAAATTATTAAATTAGGAATCAAATCCCCCGTAAAATTAAAGCTTATCATTTTAGAAATGGTATAAAAATAAGTATTACTAATATTGCCAAACGATTTATCCGAAACCTGCTGCGTTAAATGCAATATTGCATGTAAGCTGCGAAAATTATATTTAAACTCTACTAAAATAAAAGTGGATAAAAAAATAAAAAGCGTTAATACAGAAAGCAACCATGTTTTTAATGGGAGTTTAAAAAAAGTTTTTCTGAAGACTACCATTATTAAAATCATTGGCACTATCAAATAGAAAAGAGCAAATTGGAATTGAATAGAAACACCAAGTCCCAAAAAGGCCAGTGGCAAACCAAGAGTCTTTTTTTGAAAAATGGCTAGCGCAAGACCCAAATACATTAACATTACAGACAAAACCCCAAGAGCTGGATTACCCATGTATATTGAAAATTGAGTTTGCTCAAATGATATGGCAAAAAACGCTGCTGCTAAAAAAGCTGCTCTTTTGCCAAAAAGAATTTTGGAAAAATAAAAAATAAAAAATACACCCAGTGCGTTAAAAATCCTCAAAAATACTGATGCAATTTCCGGATTACCTTGACCCAAAAAATAAAATGGTGCCAAAAGGTACCAAAACAACACCCCATGATTTAATCCAGTAAATGTTGTTGTCGGACCAACTAATTTTAGATCTCCTTTTAAAATATCTTGCGCAGCAAAACCATCTCTTGCCTGATCATAACCAAAATAAATATTATTAGGATAGTACAAGAAACGGAGTATTAAAGCTAGGACAAAAATTGCTGCTAAAATGTAAAAAGTATTTATTTTTGGAAACTTATTCATGGGTTAAAATATAGAAAGCAACCTCACCGGATGGATACTTTATAATATCTAGGGGTTTTACACCTTCTATCTTTTCTCTTCTTAAATCAACTCCCACATCTTTTCTATTAGCTACGACTAAGGTATTTTTATCAAGCGAGCGTTCTAAATCTTCTGCGTTAAGGTCTGAACCTAAAGGTAGAAATGAATATTTTCCTAAATTTTCTACAAATCCCTTACCTTGAAATTGTAGTGGATCATATCTTGTCCAAAATAAAACAAAAATCAAAGGAGGTTCGGTTGTAGGAGTAAAAAGAATTTTTTCATAATCAGGTTGTAAGTTTTCTGTTTTTAATATCGCCTGTTTAAAACCATAATGCCAAAGTCTTTCCTGTTCTATTGGATGATGAATATAATACTGATGAAAATAAAAATATAAATTTACTGTAAAAAAAATAATTAATAAAACAAAAAGTGCTTTTTTAAAATTCTCTCTCCAAAGATAGCTCCATAAATTATAAAAGCCTAGAGCGCTAATCATAATAAGGGGGGGTAACATTAAAATTAACCTAGTTGCATGATCCCCACCTCCAACTGTCAAAGAAGAAGGGATTGGAGCCAGCAACAACCATGATGCAAATAGTTTTTTTTGAATTCCTTTACCAAATTTAACAAGCCAAAACACCCCAGCTAAGAAAGTTATAATTTCTACAAGGTAAAACTCTCCCATTTTACCTACACTGTGACGTCCTATATGATCTCCATTTATAAATAAGAAATTTGTTGAAAAAGCTGATAAATAATTTTTTAAAAACACTTCCCCAAGACTAAAAATTTTGTTGTGTGAGAATTTAGAAATTAAATTAGATTTTTGCCCTAATTCTACAGTTTCTTTTTTGCTATCAATCCCTCTTAGGATATCTATTTCTTTAGGAATTGTTGAGTCTGCAAAAATGCTTGTATAGGAAAATCTAAAAAGTCCTTTACCAATTATGGTATCGGAAATCATTGGAGTTGCTATGAGTAAAAAGAAAAAAATTAACAAAATCTTAAATTTCAATGAGAGCTTAAACAATTCTTTGGCAAAAATAATTATTAAACCAATTACAAAAATCGGTACAAATAGCTTAGCAGTACTATAGCTATAAAGGGTAAGCGCAAAAAGTACCGTTGAAATTAGTAGTAGTGATCTATTTTTTAACCCACTTATGAAGCAAGCTGTTCCCAAAATTAAAAGCGAGAGCATTAAGGTTACTTCGAATCCGACCCGGGAGTATTGCAGATGCCAAGGTGAAATTGCTAAAAGAAACGAAGAGATCATTCCAACCCAAGCCCCAAAGCCCAATGTTCTAACCAAAAAATAGATTCCGTAAACTGCTAAAATTCCAAAAAAGGCTGCTGGTAATCTAACAGCCCATTCATTAAGACCTAGAATTGCAACCAATGGAACAACTGTATAAATATATAAAGGAGCCCTAAAATCTGCAAAGGATTGAAAGGAAATAGGCAGTAAGTTTCCATTATAGTCTTTACCAGTTTTCAATAAGGAATACGCTTGATATCCCAAATCAACCTCATCGGAAAAAAGCGAGGGAGGAAATTTATCCAAACCAAAAAATCTTAAAAATATT
>CAYIDT010000030.1:0-5240 GCA_964362265.1 uncultured Gammaproteobacteria bacterium
CATATTATTTTACAAGCTTAATTATATTATACTACTAGTAGAGATATATAAGTCAACAACTATAATGACACAAAGGTTCTAGACCGGAGTGCTCAGCAAGGTCAATAATATACCCCTTGACAAAATACTATATAAGGTTTAATGCTATAGTTAGATAGTCCTGGAAGGGGGTGAGATTAGAATTGTTTAAATTTCTACTGGGATTAGTTTTTATTGTTACAGCTTTTCTTTTAATTCCTCAAACTACTTTCGCACATGGTCAAGATGAAAATACCTTTAGACATGCCTATAAGCCGTACGTAAATCCAGATAATTCTATGAAAGCGAGAGTTGATAATTTCTCTGCTAATCCAGAAACAAGGCTTGTTTGTGTTGAGGCTTTTAATAATTTAACCGGCAAACAAACTCATCTGGGTTGTCTTTGGATTTCTCTTGCGCCATTTAATTCAAAAGATATGTGGGCAATGGATTTTAATGCTCCAACTTATATGTTGGAAATGGGAAGCTACAAAGTCGTTTATAATTATCAAGGAACTGATAATGTTTGGTATCACATCAAATCAGTTGATTTAATGCAGAATTGGGACGGGATGTTTGTAAAATAAAAGGTTTGGGCACAAAAAACCCCGAACGAATCGGGGTTTCTTGAAAACCTATCTTTTGGATAGGCAGATATTTTATATCAAAAAGTGTTATTTCTTGTCAACTGGTGTAAAATATATCTTAGGTTATCAAATGGCTAAAATTATTCTCTATAAAACCACAACTTGTCCTTACTGTAAAATGGAAACGGAGTATTTAAACTCAAAAGGGATAAAATTTGAGGAGATTTATGTGGATCAAGATCCAAGAGCTGCAGAGAAAATGATTAAAATTTCCGGCCAAATGGGTGTCCCGTTTACTGTTATTGAAAAAGCAGACAGTAATAAGGTTACAATTTTAGGTTTTGACAAAAATAAAATCAACGAGGCTTTAGGGATAGGCTATAATTAATTCATGATATTTATAGGAGCTGATCATAGGGGGTTTGAACTTAAAGAGAGATTAAAAAAGCATTTAGCTAGCGAGGGATTTGAAGTTACTGATTTAGGTAATGATCACCTAGACTCGCAAGATGACTACGTAATTTTTTCACATCAAGTTGCTGATGCTACGAAAAATGATCCTAAAAACCGGGGAATAATCCTTTGTGGTAGTGGTGCTGGTGTTGATATGGTTGCTAATAAGGTGAACGGGATCCGTTCAGCAGTGGTTTTTGATGTACCAAGAGCAATCCAGGCTAGAAAACATGAAGATGCTAACGTAATTTCTCTTCCGGCAGATATTCTAGATGAAGAAGAAGCTTTTAAAATTGTAAAAGCATTTTTAACTACGCAGTTTAGCGGTGAAGAGAGACATATTAGGAGATTAGAAGAAATGAAGGAAGTTGAAGAAAAACATTAATGGCTCAAATAATTCCTGCAATACTTGCTACGACTGAGGAAGAATATAAAGATAAACTACAAAAAATTGAATCTTGTCCTGAGCTTGCCGAAGGATGGGTACAAATTGACCTCATGGATAATAAGTTTGTTCAAAATAGATCAATTGGGCCTGATATCATTGCTAAATATCTTACAGAATTAAAATTAGAAGCTCATTTAATGGTTGAATATCCAGAGTCTTGGATTGATGAGCTAATAAAAATTCCGGTTGCAAGAATTATTTTTCCGGTTGAAGATATATCAGGAATTAACGAGAGAATAATTCATATTAAAAATCATGAAATTGAAGTTGGACTATCTTTAAATCCAGAGACTTCTGTTAAGGCTATTCTCCCATTTTTGGATAAAGTGGATGTAGCGCTTATCTTAGGGGTTCATCCAGGATTCCAAGCTCAGGAATTTATCCCTAAAACTATTGAAAAAATTAAGGAAATCCTCCGACTACGCTCAGGGCGTAATTTTAAAATTACGGTGGATGGTGGAATAAGGTCGGAAAATGCTAAACTGATTGTAGATGCAGGGGCGGATTTGTTAGTAGTTGGATCTTATCTTTTTGAAGGAGTAACAGATGAAAATTTGGAAAAAATTCGGAAAGCTATTTAAGGCTAAGACTATTGAAAATATAGCTATTTTTGGTCATGCAGATACTACATTGAAAGATAAACTATATCAAGATGTTTTAGAGGTTACAAAAAAACTAGCTGAAGCTGGATACACAGTAGTAGATGGAGGCGGTCCTGGAGTAATGAGAGCTGCAACCGAAGGAGCAAAACTTGGGTTAGGGGAGGTAGTTGGAGTAACTTGGTATCCAAGAGATATTAGCATTTTTGAAGGGAGAGATAAAAAGAATTTATTTGACAGGGAAATTAAAACCCGATCTTATGTTGAGAGAACGTTGACTTTAATGAGAGAAGGTCAAGTTTATGTTATTTTCAATGGAGGCACAGGAACAATTTCTGAATTTGGGATGGCCTGGGGGCTGGCACGGCTTTATTTTGGGCATCATAAGCCTTTAATTCTTTATGGAAAATTTTGGAAAAAAATCATGGAAGCTTTTAAAGAGAATATGTTGCTGAGAAAAGAAGAGTTAAAAGTATATAAAATAGTTTCCTCGCCTGAAGAGGTTTTAGAGGCAATACAAAGATTTGAAGAAGAGCTGGAGCGAGGAGAACATGAGCACTTGAAAGCGAGTAGCGGAGATTATACGATTTAACTATGGCACTTTCTGCAGAGGAAATTCAAAAATTAGAGCTTAAAGCTAATGAGATCCGCGAGGATATCATTAAAATGCTTATTGAGGCAGGTTCTGGCCATTCTGCTGGACCCCTAGGGATGGCTGATATATTTACAGCTTTTTATTTTAATATTTTAAACCATGATTCCAAAATACCAGATTGGGATGAGCGGGATAGATTATTTTTATCCAACGGTCATATTTGTCCTGTTAGATATGCAACAATGGCTCATGCAGGATATTTCCCTGTATCGGAGTTAAAAACTTTACGTAAACTTGGGACTAGATTGCAAGGTCATCCTGAAAGAACAAAACTTCCAGGAGTGGAAACAACCTCCGGTCCTTTGGGTTCTGGTTTGGCCCAGGCAGCAGGCTATGCATACGCAGCCATGATGGATAAAAAAAGATTTTGGGTATATTGTATTTGCTCGGATGGTGAACATGACGCTGGAAATCATTGGGAAGCTGTACTTTTTGCAGGCAAATATAAACTTCAAAATTTAATTGCTGTAGTTGATCGCAATAATATTCAAATTGACGGGCATACGGAAGATGTTATGCCCCTTGAGCCTCTCATAGAAAAATATGAGGCATTTGGCTGGCATGTTTTACATGTTGATGGGCATAATTTTGAGGAGTTTATCACAGCGGTTGGTCATGCTAAATCTGAATACGGGAAACCTTCAGTGATTATTGCTCATACTATTCCAGGGAAAGGGGTGGATTTTATGGAGTGGGATCCGGCCTGGCATGGTAAGCCGCCTAATCCGGAAGAAGCCAAAAAAGCTTTATATGAGTTAAGAACTCTGCAAGGTAAGATCCGATCGGAGCATGAATGATTAATCCAAAAGCTTATCTTAGTTCAAAACTGTTTGATAAAGATATTGAACAAATACCTACCAGACAAGGATATGGGGACGGTCTGGTTTTAGCTGGAGAAAAAGATGAAAGAGTAGTGGTTTTATGTGCAGATTTAACAGAAAGCACACGGTCTATTCTTTTTAAAGAAAAATTCCCGGATAGATTTGTAGAGATTGGTGTTGCTGAACAACTTTTGGCAACAGTTGCAGCCGGCATGGCAAACTATGGAAAAATTCCGTTTATTTCATCTTATGCTGCTTTTTCCCCGGGGAGAAACTGGGAACAAATCAGAACAACCATTGCCTTAAACGATGTGCCGGTGAAAATTGGTGGAGCTCATGCCGGGATTTCAGTTGGACCTGATGGAGCAACTCATCAACAACTAGAAGATATGGCTATTATGCGGGCTATGCCCAATATGATTGTGATTGCTCCTTGTGATTCGATTGAGACAAAAAAAGCAACTGTGGCAGCGGCATCAAATGGTAAGCCAACATACATAAGATTTGCCAGGCAAGATACACCTGTTTTTACAACAGAAGATTCGCCTTTTGAAATTGGAAAAGCGCAAGTTTTATGGAACGGTGATAATCCGAATGTAGCGATTATTGCTTGTGGAACTTTAGTTTATCAAGCTCTGCTTGCTGCGAAAGAACTAGATTTGCACAAGATTTCTACTCGAGTAATAAATTGCCACACAATTAAGCCTTTAGATAAAGATACGATCCTAAAAGCTGCTGAGGAGTGTGGAGCAATAGTTACTATTGAAGAACATCAAATTCACGGAGGTTTAGGTTCTGCTGTGGCAGAGCTAGTAAGCCAACACTATCCTGTTCCTATGAAGATTATTGGAGTTGAAGATTGCTTTGGTGAATCAGGTGAGCCTAATGAACTTTTAGAAAAATTTGGTTTAACCAAGCAAGCTTTAATAAAAGCTGTTCCCTTGGTACTAAGGATGAAAGAAAAATAACGAATGCTGTGAGTATTTATGGTGAAAGAAGATCTATTATTTGGGTTAGAATCGATTGTTGGGTTTCCAAAAGCTGCCCTGTTTCTGCAGAAACTATGGATGTTGTAGGTCTTGAAACAGGGATAAAACCAAGCAAGTTAAAATCACGAATGCCCTGAATCTGATATACAAGAACATTATTTTGTAGTCCTAACCGTACAATTTCATTTATTGAAGATATTTGGCCTGAGGTAACGGCTTGTTGTATAAATGGTGGACCAAGCCTGGAAATAACATTTGCTGCAAGCATATTTTGGACAGCTTGATCAGGCAGCACTGTTAATATTCTAGACCCTGCAGAGGTTGATGCAATTAACTGATTAGTATTTAGATCGAGTTGCAGTGGGAAATTGGATACTGCGCCTACCTGATTTCTGGAAACTACCAGCGCTCCTCCCGCAGTTGCAATTTTAATGCCTGTTTTATCCAGCCGGTCTGTAATTTTAAAAAGCTCCTGTTCTGGCACTCCTGTCCCTTCCTCAGTTTCTGCCTTAATTATTACTCTTCCATTTCTAATTTCATATCTTACTTTTACTCCAGTGGAGTAAACATCAATTCTTGTTCTATCTGGTTCAATTCTAGTTTTAATTTTTTCATCCTCTCCAAACCTAGCTTCAGTTCTTTGTTTATCCGGCGAAGATTTAGTTTCAAT
>CAYIDT010000030.1:5340-7386 GCA_964362265.1 uncultured Gammaproteobacteria bacterium
ATCCCTTGATTCGTCTGATGAACCGGATGAACCTGAATCTTCTCCCTCCTTGGCTATAAGTACTCCTTGCACATTTTGATTATTTTTAGTACTAATACTATTTAGGATATTTTTATCGATACTGGTTAAAAAGATTATGAGGAAAACTGTTATACCTGTAAAAAAGATAATAGCTGGAATATGTATAATTCCTTTTTGATGAGTACATTTAGCGGGCATTAATTTTATCGTAGAGGCTATCAATATAGGTTGTCAATACCCGATTTAATCAGATACTTTGTAAAAAAGTAACCACTGCCCCCCAAGATGGACAGGACTTGGATCACAAATCAGTTTTCCCTGATCAGGTAACAGTCTAAACCCCGGTTCTTCTGTAAAGGTAAGTCCGTCGGAAGTTTTGCTACTTTTAATACCTCCGGGCACACAATAGAATTGCCTCCAAAAATCCACATCCACATAAACTGTTTTAGAAACAGAACCGTTTTGCCTGATAACTTTTTCAAATTTGAAAGTTATCCCGTCATCAGATGAAGTTGCAATAAGTCTTGGCCCTTGAGATAAATACATAAACCACTTGCCGTTTATATTTACAACATCAGGATCTGTAATCTGCGGATATTCAAATCTTTTCCCTTCCTCCTGTGTAAAATTTATTCTATCCTCAGAAATTGCACTTTGTACCCAATTGGTTTGTATAGTATAAAGTCTAAGTGTTTCATCTGGAAGCAGTACAATTTGTGGATCAGTGCCCGAAACATTTTTTCCTTTATATCCTTTAATTTGTAAGGATCCGCTATCCCAGGATTTTCCACCGTCATCTGATAGGGCAACCATTATTCCGGAGTTGCTTCTCCCCGCTCCGTCTACGCTGTAGAGCAATATTCGCCCGTTTGGTAACCTAACTGTATCAGGAACTGATGCTTTGTCAAACAACATGCCACCTTCTTTTTTGAAAATTAAGCCGTCTGTGGAACGCGCCATAAATATTTGATGGTAATATGGACCGCGTCTATCCCCAAAAGGATCAATCTGAACTGGTGGCTTATCAAATTTCAAGCCAATTTTGATAGTTGATTGTTGAGTTGACGGGGAAGGAGAAGATGTAGGTTTAGGTTTTTGTAAATTTTTTGTGACAAAAAAAACTGCTGCGCTAACAATTAAAGCAAAAATAGCAATTAAAACAGCAAGATTCAAAAATCCTTTTTCAGACATATTTTTAGTGTAGCATAGCCTAGTTTACAAAAGGTATAATGAGGGTAAGCAAGATGAAGCTATTGCAGAGATAATAAATGTCCTTAAAAAATCAAAATGAGCACAGATAAAATTTTAGCCATTATTTTCGGAATATTGGGTATAGTTTTTACCTATTGGTTTTTTTTGATGAAAAAAAGGAAAGAGGTAGTTGTAGAAAACAGCGTAGATATAATTGTGGAGGGTGGCTATAAACCGGAGGTAATCTCCATTCCTAAAGGGCAGGTAACAAAAATAAATTTTATCCGGAAAGATAAAAGTAATTGTCTTGAAGAAGTAGTATTATCGGATTTTAAAATCAGAAAGTATTTACCCCTAAACCAAAAAGTGACCGTAGAAATTACGCCCCAAAAAAGTGGTGAATTTGGATATTCCTGTGGCATGAATATGTTTCATGGAAAAATAATCGTCAGATGAGTAGAACCAAGGAGTTACAAATTAAAGTAATCACAAGCCTTATTTTGGGAGGTTTGATTTTATGGGGGTCTTTCCCCGGACTGATGGAAACTTCACCGGCTATATTACAAAATTTCTGGATTCAGTTACTCTTGGCCACTCCTGTCCAATTTTGGGCCGGGTGGGAATTTTATCAGGCTACCATCCCTGCTTTGAAAAACAGGATGGCCAATATGGACACCCTGGTTGCTCTGGGCACCACCATAGCTTTTGGGTACTCTACTTTTATAATAATTTTCCCGCAAACCTTCAAAGCTATTGGAGTTGAACCTACACCCTATTTTGATGTAGCTGCTATTATTATTGCTTTAATACTTCTCGGGAGATACTTTGAGGCCA
>CAYIDT010000031.1:0-7106 GCA_964362265.1 uncultured Gammaproteobacteria bacterium
AATTTTGCCGGAATTGGAAGCTTGTTTCGGCATTATTCAGGAAGGCCCAAAACATGATCGGGTTTATGATATTGGCGAACATTCTCTTTTAACGCTTAAGTATACACCATCCAATGATGCAGTTACCAGATTAGCTGCTCTACTCCATGATATTGGTAAGCCAGATACTATTCAAACTCAATCAGATGGTAATGTCACATTTTATAACCATGATATTGTTGGTGGCATACTTTCAAATAAAATTTCAAAAAGATTTAATTTGTCCAAGAAGGAGTCAGATAAACTTTACCGCCTCATCAGGTGGCATTTATTTACAGTTGATGAAAAACAAACTGACTCTGCCATCCGTCGTTTTATTAAAAATATTGGGCAGGAAAATATTGATGATATGTTTGCCCTTCGTGTCGGGGATAGATTAGGTGGTGGTACAAAAACGGCTATTTCATGGAGAATGGAAAAATATCGGGAAAGAATAAAAGAAGTCCTAAAAAAACCATTTTCCATCGTAGATCTAAAAATAAATGGTAACGATGTTATGAAAGTTCTCAATATTCCACCATCCAGAAAAGTCGGAGAAATCCTGGAAAGACTTTTTCAGGAAGTATTGGAGGACTCATCAAAGAATGACAGGAAATATTTATTAGGGAGAATTAAAAAGCTAGAACTAAATTGAGGGGTTTAGTTCCAAACAATGCTTATTAATATTGAACCCTGCCCTATACTCTAAGTAGTCAATAACCAAATCATAAGTTGGTATATTTGTAATATAATAGCTATCAGGATTTCCAGATTCTCTCCATTTTATCACCCGATCTCTAAAGTTTGGGTTTGGAACTAATTCTCCCTTCTCTAAATCATATACAACAGCAACACCTAGACCATCTTTACCAGAACTAGGAATATGCCATTCCAGCAGTTCTATCTCCTCATCAGTTATTGGATCCCCTGGTTTTCTTTCTTTTAAATTCATGGCTCTATTATATCATTAGTGTCCTAATTTTTCCTCCCACCAAACAAGGAGTGCTGTAGCATTAAATATTGAAGAATAAGTGCCGGATACAATTCCAACAAGAAGCGCCACCACAAACCATTTTAGGGTTTCTCCTCCAAACAAAAGCAGCGCCAGTAAAACAAAAATTACTGTTAAAGAGGTATTTAATGAACGCCCTAAAGTCTGGACAATTGAAATATTGGCAACTTCGCTAAATTGTTTGTTAATATTTTTTAAAAGATTTTCTCTAATTCGATCAAAAACAACAATTGTATCGTGAACTGAAAATCCAATCACTGTTAAAAGAGCTGTTACAAAAAGAGCGTCAACCTCAACTGCTAAAAATTTTCCAAGTACAGCAAAAATTCCAATTACCAATAAAATATCATGTAATAGCGCTACAATTGCACAAATTCCAAAACGTAATGAGCTAGCTGGTTTTGGAACTTTCCTAAATGAAATTGAAATATATAAAACAATTGCCAGGGATGCTATACATAGTGCAAGCAAGGCTTTATTTGTAATCTCCCGCCCAATCACAGGTCCAACATTTTCCGTTCTTTTTTCTTCAAAAAACCCAAATTTTTCACTTAAATTCTTCTTTAACTCATTTAAATTTTCTTGTTCAATTGGTTTTGTCCTAATTAGATAGGTATCATCCCCTGATATTGTTATTTGCCTAACCTCAACAGTTTTACTTATCTCTTTTTTTAACTCTTCAGAGTTAGGCGATTTCTCAAATCTGTATTCCAAAAGTGCTCCACCTGTAAAATCAATTCCCAAACGCAAGCCCGAAGTTGTCAAAAAATATATTCCGGGTAATATAATTACCAGAGAGAAGATAAAATATAGCAATTTGTATTTCATGAAATCCATCACTTTATCCTCCTTGACTGCTTTATATCTTCATGCATTTGCTTTGCAAGATCATCAGCTGCTTTTTTAATTTTCTCCTCGATATTTTCAACTTTTTCGTTTAAAAACTTCATTAAATACTCACTTTCGGGGTCTTCCTGTAAAAGGTGTATAAATGCTTTTTTATCAATCTCGGATAAATTAGATAAAATCTCATCCAAAATAGCATTACTCATAGATAAGTCAATCAAGGTAGCTAAATGATGCCTCTCTCTTTCTGATAAATCCATCTCATGAAGTTCTTCAACAAGAAATTCTATATTTACATATTTCATATAAAAATATTTCATATTTTGGCCAACCTTTCTGGAATCTTAACCGGTCCCAGTGGAATTTTATCATTTGGGTCATCAATTAAAAAATATAGCACTGTTCCTTTTCGGGGGCCTTGCGCCAAACCTAAATAATGCATTACCTCCGGGGATCCCCCCAAATGTTTACCGGTCCACTCTGCTGGTCCTGCATCTGCAACTGCTGCAACAACTGATTGTCCAGTTTTGGAATTAATCACTAGCATTTTTCTGTATTTAAAAAAGTCTCTATACTGCGCTACATTTTCTGCAAAACCCGGAGCCAAAAAAGTTTGTACTGCTAAATAATACTGCTCTCTTAATTTATCTTTTTCAGAAAGTTGTGCTTCAGAGGTAGCAAAATATCCCCAGGCCCCCAATCCTGGGGCAATTCCGGCTGAGCCATACATTGCCCAGTCGGTAGCATTATCAGCATGTTTGTATAAATTGTCCCCAGGATATCTATATAAGTGCTGTTCTCCTCCAATCAACCCATAACTTCTGTTTAATCCTATCCCCTGAATTTGCGAAGTAACAATAAAACCAAACTGAGCAGATAAAAGTTCTGAAATAGTTTGCTCTTCTTCTAGGGTAAGTGGTCTAATTTCAGAAGGTAGTGTACTTTTAAGTTTTTCTGCCAACGCTGCATTTGTATCTTTTTCTTTGTCGATTTGACTTTGTGTTAAAAGCTGAACCTCCGGCAAAAGATTGGCTGCAGGGGTAGTTAAGAGTAAAAGCCCCCCCAAACCAGAAAGTGCAACTTGTCTACCAACTTCTTTATGTTTCTCAAAAAGCGTTTGCTGCAAACTCTTATGTCTATCAGTCCATTTTTTTCTTAAATGTTCGTAATGTGATTTCTTTGTTTTAAACAACATAGCGCAAAAATGTCCTTGTTATTACATATGCGGAAAACATAGAAACTAAAACTCCTAAAGCCAGCGTTATGGCAAACCCCCGAACGATCGATGTCCCAAAATAATATAGAATTGATGCCGTAATTAAAGATGAAATATTAGAAGCCCAAATAGAAGACCAGGCCCTGTTAAATCCAAGTTCCAGTGCAACTCCTTTCGATTTCCCCCATCTTATTTCTTCTTTCATCCTTTCAAAAACTAAAATGTTGGCATCAACTGCCATACCAATTGATAAAATAAATCCGGCAATCCCCGCTAAAGTTAAAGTTATTGGAGGGAGAATAAAAAGCCCTGTTTTAAAAATTGCCAAAATTAAACAAGTATAAATTAGGAGCGCCACATCTGCAACCGCTCCCCAAAGACCATAGTATAAAATCATATAGACAGCAATAATTCCAAGACCAATGATTCCAGCCACTAAACTTTTCTGCAACGAGTCCTGTCCAAGAGATGGCCCAATTGAGCGCTGCTCTAAAATTTGAATCGGTACAGGAAGTGCTCCCGCATTAAGTTGAACAGATAAAGTCTTCGCCTCATCAGTTGTAAACTGCCCAGTAATTACAGCATTTCCCCCGATTATTTCTTGTTGAACATTTGGAGCTGAAATTAACTTATCATCCAGAAAAATCGCTAAAGGTTTGCCCACATTTCTTTTAGTAATCTCGGCAAATTTTTCAGCTCCTTTGTTAGTAAATTCTATTGATACTACTGGACCACTAGTACCTTCTCCACCCCCAAAGCTAACTGCAGCTTTTGTTAAATCAGCTCCCGTTAAATCGGTTGGGGAAAACTCTGCAGAATCACTTGCCGGCAGTTCCCTAAATCCAAGCTTGGCAGTTTTACCAACTAAATCTGCGGCAGCGGATGCATCTTTTAACCCAGGGAGCTCAACTAAAATTCGCCTCTGCCCCGAAGCTTTAGATGATTGAACTTGAGATTCCGAAACACCATATAAATTAACTCTTTTTTCAATAACAGAACGGGCGGATTCTAAGGCAGAATCTCGATCAGCTTCTGGAATATTATTCATCTCTGTTTGCAAAATAAGCTGAGTTCCACCTTGTAAATCAAGACCAAGTTTTAAGGGAAACTTTCCCAAAATTGGAAGGTCAATAAAAACAGCCAATATTGTTATCAGGATTATAAACCATAATAATAGTCTGGGCCTCATACCCTTAAGAGCTCACTCCTCCCAAAAGTTCCCCCTCATCTCCAATCAACATGACTTTTGGTTGAATTAAAACCCGTAAAATAAATGGATCTCTTCTTCGAACCCTGAAAGTAAACTCTGCCTCATCCATATAGGAATAATTTATTTCAGCTTCCCTTTTGGCTTGTTCATCTGCAATAATTACCTGAAGCTCCGGCAAAACAACTTGCCCTACAATTAAAATATCTACATCTTCTGGTCCAGCTGTTTCTCCTTTTAAAAATCTAGTTGCTGCAAATGCGAATTTAATTTTGCCCAACCTTGAGCGGTTTTTAACAATTGCTCCTCCTACTGCCGATGTTTTACTAACCATGCCCAAAAGTTCCCGATAAAAAATGTAATCTTTTCTAAACCGATAAAGTCTTCTGTTTGCTCTCCATTCAGAAGAAACTGCCCCGTTTTTTTCTAGTCGCGCCAGTTCTCTTCTGACCGCATTGATTTCTTCACCAACCCGCCTGACAATTTCCCGAACATGAAAAAGATTATCAGACGAAGATAAAAATAGTTGCAGTATTTTTACACGGACCCGGGAAATAAATATATCTTCCATTTTTCACCTCCTGTTCCGGGCAGGAAGTTAATACTCGACCTTAGCTCCCTCCGGGACAGTCTGGATCCAAATTTGGCCTTTGTTAAATTCTACTTCCTTATTATCCTTATCTAAATATTTTGTTCGTGATGTCCTTAAAGCTTTATTCCAAGTTCCCTCACTCACCTTACCATCCTGAAAAACTAAAACTTTGCCTTTGCCCAATGTACCATACAAAAGATGCACGTTTCCTTCATAGCCATCATTCGCATTAGATTCTCTCTCAAACTGAACAACAATATTTTTAGGAGATAATTGTTTTTTGTTATTTAGATCTGTATGGTCTACGCCTCCATTCTTTCTATTGTATGTATTTGCAATAGCGTCATAGTTCCATTCAACAAAATAGCTCTCCTGACTTGCCCAAAAGTTAACTTTTATATTTGTGGTTGAACCACCTCCTTGATCTTCCTTAAACTTCCAAGGAGTAAAGTCTTTACTCCACGAAACTCCATCATCCTCTGCCTCCCAACCTCTTTTTGCTCCAACTTCCCAAAGCTTTTGTGTTGTTGAATACATTGTATGCTCTGTGGCAACCGGGTGACCTAACCTTTGATAATCCCTCCAATAAGTTGGAAATCCTATACCAAACTGATTAAGACTTTTAATTTTGAATTTAATAATTTGGCTCAGGGCATCCGCTGGCCCCGGCGTATTTGCTCCTCCAACATGCGCATATAGCGGATCATATTCCGAGATCCAATCTAAAAAATAAGTCCTGGCAGATCTAACCGGACCAACTTGAACATCAGATAAGTTGCAATAAAATATGGCTGCAAAACGGGTAATTCCTCCTTCTGCCACAGCTTCGTAAACAACATTTGCAGAAGATAAACCGGATTGCGGTTTGGCCTCAGAGTGATTTTCAACCATTACAGCTAAGGGGCGACGTTTTTCCCAAGATAACTTAGCTTTCTTTGTATGCATGCTTCCATCCAAAGGACACTTTTCTGTTTTTGGCTCATTCTCTTCTTCATCAACCGCAGTTGCAGGACCAGGTAAGGATGAGACTAACTCTCCACCCATCCTAAAAACTTTGCTAAAAATTGCAAAGGAAACTGAAGCGGATAGGCCGTAGAACATGATCACTAAAATTAAAGTTACTAAAACTTTTTGAATATTTGTTAATTTTTCAAATGTCTCTTTAATTTGCATATTTTTCTATTTAACTTTTAATTGCCCTATTAACCACTTCCTCTTCTTCCTTAGATAGTTGATGCTTACCGGCTTTACCTTTTATTACAGGTTTGGCAAAAATCCTGGTTGTTTCTCTTGAATGAAGGCTGGTTATAACTACTCCATCACCCAGCTTATCTAAAAGAGCTACTGAAAAACTTATATTCCCACCTGTATCCCCGTAAGGATTATAGCGCAAAAGTTCAATGTTTTGAATATGCCCTAAACCCTGTTTTTCCAAATCCTCCAATCTTTTATCCAAACGATCAATATCAAGCTTTGATCTGACAACCGTCTGTAAAACTTCCTCAAATTTTTTCCTAATATCCCGTTCTGCGGATTTAGGAAAAAGTTTACTCAAAAAACTAGTCTGCCTAAAGAGTAAAAAACTTAAGATCGAAAGCCAAATTAAAACTATCAGGCCTAAAATTACTATCCCTAAATCCGAATACATATCTTACTCTTTCATAATAACTGATGAGTAAATAATTTGTCAATTGATAAATTTATATAATGTTATATGTAGTTATTGGTCTGGATTGGGTAATGCAGAAATTACCATTCTCATAGGCCCACTCAACATCTACTGGAAAACCATAATGATTTTCTATTTTTACTATTAATTTAGCAAGTACTGTAATTTGTTGACCATCCAATTTTTGATTGCCTTTTTCGCTTTCTTTAATATCTACCCACTGGCTTCCTCCATTTAGTTTTTTAACCAATTTCTTTTCTTGCTCGGCAATATTAATATCAATTATAGCAAAGTCTCTTTTATCAACTACATATGAATCCGGAGTGACTGATCCAGAAACAATTGCCTCCCCCAATCCAAAACCAGCCTCAATAATCAGCTGATTTTTATCTTTAGTGACCGGATGAACAGAAAAAGCAACTCCGGAAATCTCAGAATTAACCATTTTTTGGATAACTACTGCTACTGAAACTTTTACTTTTTGCAAACCTTTTTCAAATCTGTAAAAAATGGCCCGGGCTGTAAAAAGGGAAGACCAGCATTTTT
>CAYIDT010000032.1:0-6692 GCA_964362265.1 uncultured Gammaproteobacteria bacterium
ATTGACATCTTCTGTTTTGTTATGATATACATAAATATAGAATGGCTGTTAAGTTATCACTTGAGAACTTACCCGATCTGTTAACTGTTAGAGAAGTAGCAGAAGTTTTAAGGGTTTCTCCCCTAACTATTAAACGCTGGGGTAAGCGTGGTAAACTTCCAGCTATTAGAATAAATTCAAGAGGTGATAGAAGATATAAAAAGGAAGCTGTGCTTTGGCTTTTGGGAATTACCCAAAAACAAAACATTCCTTCTGGTGAAAGTTCAACTCCTACATCATATTAGCACTCTACCAAAGACAAAATCTACTCACTACTTATCTGAGGATGTAGTTTGTAATTAGAATTTTCTTCAAAAGCAATTTCTCCTTTTTTCTCAATCACATAATATGCAAATCCTCTTTTTTCTTTAACAGGCTCGTAGTTGTGTCCGTTTTTTATATTGGGTGCATTATCCAAAACCACCAAATATCCTCTTCCAACATTAACCAGACAGTGTCCAAAACCAGAAGGTACTTCGATTTGCTTTCCGGGGTGTAAACTGACGACTCTAAATTCCTTGGGTTCTCCCTCTTCATCATTTCTCTGCATTACCAAAATACCCTGACCATATAAACAATTGTAAATTTCCGCCCCCAAATATGTATGAAAATGACCCCGAGTTTTATTATATTCCCCACCGTTTTTGCCAGTAGATAAAACCGTAATATTTTGGTTCTCTCCCCTAATAACAGAGTATGCATCCCTAACACCAGGGGCTTTTGGATCCATTAAAACATCATTAAGGTCTTTTTTGGTTGTAGTTACGATCATATCATTGCCAATCTAGCGGCTCCATAAACTCCACTCCATTCTCCTAGCTTAGCATAAGAAACCTGAACCTTGTCAACAGGAGGTTTTACTCCCTTTTGTTTCATAATCCTTATGGCAGCGGGCAAAAAATCACTCCGCCAGTCGGACTTCGACGGTGAGCTCAGTCGAACCGCGGACAGACCAAATTGCATTTTCCCACCACCAATGATAATTTTTTGGGGGTTAAAAATATCAACTATGCTGGCCAGTCCATATCCTAAATAAGTTGCAAGATCGTCTAAACCTTTAGCAGAATTGATCATAGCCTCAAGACATCCCTCGTGTCCAAGACCACATCTGGGTAAATTTTCAATTTTAAATCTTAAATTTTCAATTTCAATATACATGTGCCCCAGCTCACCTGCCATTCCTCCCTCTCCTCTTTCAATCTTTCCCTCAACCATAATTGCTCCCCCTACCCCTGTCCCTAAAGTTATCATTACCACTTCCTTTAATCCTTTAGCTCCTCCAACCCAGGCTTCTCCAATTAAAGCCACATTAGTATCCCGATCTAAATATATTTTTCTATTAAAAACCATCTCAAATTTTGTAAGGATTGGTATTGGGGTAATATTTCCCAAATTACTCGAGGGCAAAATCAAACCTTTTTTAAAATCCAAAGGCCCAGGAACCCCAATCCCTATGTCATCAAATGCTTGACCACGAACTTGATCCTTAATAATTTGGGCAAAATTCTCAGGCTGATATCTCAAAGGAGATGGCAGTTTCTTCGAAGAGAGCAGTTTACCTGCTTTATCCACAAACCCGATGCGAAGATTTGTTGCTCCACAATCTATGCCGAGAAACGTTGCCATAAAATAAGTGTAACATACTTAAATAGTCTCCTTTGTCTTTTTATTCTCCGAGGTTGGATTATTAGTCTAAAAAGCCACTCCAGCCCTATTTTGCGCACCCACAAAGGAGCTCTTGGAACTTTTCCGGATAGGAAGTCAAAAGACCCTCCAACTCCCATGGCCACTTTTACATTCAATTTTGGTAAGTTCTCATAAATCCAGTACTCCTGTTTAGGATGACCAAAGGCAACAAAAAGAATATCAAGTTTAGGAATATCATCTGGTTCTTCAGAAACAAATTTTACCTTCAAAGCGGGGTACTTTTTCTTTAAGCGCTCTACTGTCCTCTCTGCTACCTGACCCCTACCTCCTAAAAATCCTACTGTAAAAGCCTTTTCTGCTACCAGTTCAATTAATTTCTCCATAAAATCAACCCCCGGGAATGTATTCTTTATTTTTCCGGAAAGTTTTAAACCCGCTCCATCAGGAATACTTAAATCGGCCTTATTTAATATCTTCTTAAATAAAGGATCTTCCTCTGCTGTAACTATAAACTCAGGATTCGTAGTAACTATAAAGCGCTTACCCCCTTTAGGGAACCAGCTTGCTACTATTTGCACAGCTTGATCTATTGTTATATCGTCTATGTTTACACCAAGTATCTGTTTTCTCATACGTTCTCCAGCACTTTCAATGTTTCCCTTGCGCACTTCTCCCAACTAAACCTTTTAACATTCTCAAATCCTCTTTTTATCAACTTTACCCTTTCCCCTTCCCGCGCTACCCTTTCCATCCCCTTAACTATATCATCTACACTATATGGATTCACCAGTATTGCTCCTTTTCCTGCTACCTCAGGCATGGAAGATATATTTGAAGTAATGACCGGACAACCACAAGCCTGGGCCTCCAAAATCGGCAATCCAAAACCTTCAAAAAGTGAGGGGAAAACTAAAGCTGCGGCCCCACTATATAGAGCCGGCAATTTTTCATCAGGCACATAACCTAAAAATTTAACGCTATCCTCTATTCCCAGCTTTTTTGGCAGTTTATAAATTTCATCCGAAAGCCAACCCCTAGAACCAACTATCAGCAACTTATCATTCAGCTTTGCTAAAGCCTTTATTATTCTTTCTAAATTCTTCCTTGGCTGAACTGTCCCCACAAATAAAAAGTATTTACCATATTTGCTATTTGATTTTTGATATTTAAATTTTTCTTTATCATATCCCTCATAAATGACCTCTATCTTTTTTGGGTCAATGCCAATTTTTTCAACCAGATCATTTTTAGTAACTTTGGAAACGGCAATTATCCTGGTTGCTGAATTTAGCTGATACCTTTGCATAAAACTTAAGTATAGCCTTTGCTTGAATTGATGCATTTGTGGCAAATATTCTGATCCGAGATCGTGTACAGTAACTACAGTCTTTAAACCGGGCCTTTTTATCAGGGGTAAAGTGTGGGCCGGCACAAATAACACATCTAAGCGATCCTTAAAAGTCTGCAGCGCCAACCCCCCTTGTGTCCAAAATCTTCTCCAAGGTATTGTTTTTCTGGTGTAGACTATATACCGGTTCTTTCTATCTATCTTTATCAGAGCTTTCAAAAGCTGATAAGAATAATTTTCAGTTCCGGTTCGCTCCCCCAGAAATGCTCTTGACCCATCAAATCCAATTGTCATTCCCTAAGTATACTATAGCGTCAGCGTCTACTAACGCTGCGCTTATAAATATCCAAGTTCTCCAAAGCCATGCCTGTTCCCAGGGCCACACAAAGCAACGGATTCTCTGCCAAAGCTGCCGGGACTCCTGTTTCTTGGGTTACTAATCTATCAAAATTTCTAAGACATGAGGTTCCACCAGATAAAATTATTCCTTTATCAATAATATCAGAAGCAAGCTCAGGTGGAGTTTGTTCCAAAACTCCTTTGATTGCTCCAATAATCCGGGATAAAACTTCAGAAACTGCCTCTAATACCTCAGCAGAACTCAGTTCAATACTTCTTGGAAGGCCAGTCAAAGCATCTCTTCCTCTAATTTCCATTTGGTCCTCATTGGTTTGTGAATGGATGGCTGACCCGATCCTGATTTTTATATCCTCAGCCATCCTCTCTCCAATAATCAGGTTATATTTTTTTCTAACATAGCTTTGGATTGCCTCATCGATTTTATTACCCCCAACCCGTACTGAATTGTGGACAACAACCCCACCCAAACAAATCACAGCAGCTTCAGTTGTTCCTCCACCAATATCTACAATCATATTGCCAGAAGGATTGGCTATAGGGATTTTAGCTCCAATTGCCGCAGCCAAGGGTTCATCAATTAAAAAAGCTGTTTTGGCACCAGCTGAAAGCGTTGCATCAAGAATTGCCCTTTTTTCCACAGACGTTACTCCTGCAGGAGCACAGACCATTACTTCCGGCTTAAAAAATCTGGAAGATCCCATTACCATATCCAAAAAATAGCGGATCATGGCTTCAGTTACAACATAATCTGCAATCACTCCGTCTCTCATTGGACGAAGCGCAGTAATGTTTCCGGGAGTCCTTCCAAGCATTTCTTTAGCTTCGTTTCCAACAGCCAAAACTCTATTATCGTCACTTGCTATAGCCACAACTGTAGGTTCATTTAAAACAATCCCCACTCCACCAAGATAAACTAAGGAATTTGCAGTACCAAGGTCAATACCAATGCGCTTGCTGAAGTTAAACATGTCGCCATTCTAACAGCAAGTATAAACGGTCACAAGATACACTAAATAGATCAAACTATTTTAAGTTTACCCCATACAAATTTGGCTCAGAAGCTGTTGGGGTTGGGAATGAAGAAACAAAAGTCAGCCTTGATGCATCAGGCCAAGCAAAAACTAGTGAATCTTCAAATTTCCCAGCATATATTATGGCTTTATTGCTTCCATCAAAATCCACAATTGAAACCTGATCCTTCTCAACTAAAACAATATGGCGAGAAGTAGGCAGCCAAAAATGGGAGTTCACAGATGGAATCTCATACTGCTGATTTGTCTCCAAATCATAAACTTTGAATTTTATCTTTGACTCATCTTGAAGGGTCGAAGGATTTGAATCTGGACTGTACATAAACTTTGTCTCATTAGGTGCCCAGCGCAAAATTGCTGAATTTGAAGCTATCCTTCGAGCTCCCAAATCTTTTATAGCCTCAACTCTGGCAACATCCTTAGCTTTCGTATCATCCTCCCAGCCTTTTAAAGTTGAAGCAAGGATTGGTGTAATATCACGTGGATCAGAGTTTAAACCATCATCATTTAATAAATAATTATTCTTGCCAGCAGTTGCCAGAACCTGTTTTGAATCTTGAGACCAGCGCAAAGTTGCATTAGTATAATCCACTCCTCCGCTTTGGACAATCTGATGAGGCTGAGCAGCTCTGGCAAAAGCAATGGGTTGATCCTGATCAAATGTCCAAATCCAAACTCCGGCTTTTTTGCTTGTCTGAACCGATGTAGTACTTATTGGAACTACAAAAGCCAGTTTTCTTCCATCAGGTGAAAGAGTGGGGCTCTGGACCCCGTTATAAGTTAAGGGATAAATCGTAGGAATTGCAGGGAAAAGTGTTATTTTAAGATCAGTTACTAGCCCTTCTTTAACCGAAACTTGCTTTTCCCAGGGAATAAAACCCTCTTTTACAACTTTAACTTGATATTTTTTGGGAGTAAGCCCGGCAATTGTAGTATTTGTGGCAGTAGTTAGGTGCCCATCAACAAAAACCGAGGCCGAATCCGGAATAGAGGTAACTGTAATAATACCTGTACCAACCAATTTTTTTTCAGTTGTGGAGAAAGTATAGCCTTTGGCCAAAAGTATGGCCACCCCAGCAGCTAGTCCAATTACTATTAATGTGGCAAGAGTAACTACGAATCGTCTGGACATAAGTATATAATATCATGTTCCTTCCAGCTTTGCTCTAACAATGAGTCTTTTAAGTCGTGTTCCAGGTGGATCACATGTTTGCAGTGTTAAAACCTCCTCATCATATTTATTCGTTAGATATCCAGTATCTTCAGGCTCGACAACAATTTTATCAAAGACTTTATAATCAAACCTTCTACCATTATAAAACAATATCACCCTATCCCCAGTATTTAACTCCCGAAGCAAATAAAATACAGCATTGAAACGTACAAGATTCCATGGAGCATCAGTTGAATGGGAAAATAGATATATGTTTCCCCCACTTCCAGGAAAATCTGAGCCTTTGGCATGAGCCACACCTTTGCCCAAGGCCTGAGTGTATTCAGTCTCGTTTAGCGGATCAATATTTGGCAAAATTAAAGAATTGGCATTAATTTTTTCAATCACCACTCCAAAGTCTGTTGAAACAGGGGTGATAATATTTTCCCTTAACCCTAGCTCTCCAAAGCCAACTTTGGCTTTAGGCACAGTTCTTTCAACATTAAAAAGTTTATCTTTTCTAAAAAAAAGCTCTGCTCCAATTACAGGAGTTAAAACTGCCAGAATGGTAGTTAGTCCTATGAAGAACAAAAAATACCCAAGGAAACGAACAAAAAATACAAATTTAAATTGAGTAGACATAAAATGGTGGCCCTGGAGAGAATCGAACTCACAACCTACCGCTTAGGACGCGGCCGCTCTATCCGTTGAGCTACAGGGCCTAACCATATAATTATACTCCTTGAGGTGGTAAAATTTATCTACTGCGGGGTGTAGTGAATCGGTATCACGCTGCGTTCGGGTCGCAGAGACACTGGGTTCAATTCCCAGCACCCCGACCTTTCGATTCGGTCAATAAATTGACCTCACTCAAGGTCTTCGACCCTCTTTACTTAAGTTAATGACTTAATGATAAATAAGAATCGAAGAGCCCCGAGTTTATCGAGGGGCCATAAACTTATGTACATAGTTTACATCCTCAAAGGACCTAAAAACCACTTGTATGTGGGAGTAACCGCTAATTTAGGTAAAAGATTATCAAGGCATAAATCCGGTGATGGTGCAGAATTTACAAAACGCAATAGAACTTATGAGGTTGTTTATACAGAAACAT
>CAYIDT010000033.1:0-3402 GCA_964362265.1 uncultured Gammaproteobacteria bacterium
GCCACTCCATAAGTTACCACCACACTTAATACCAAAATAATCACAAAAGCTTTTATAGTCATTATTTTAACAATACCAGAAATTCATAAAGTTTTAAATATATTCCTTAATATAAAGAAGAGACTCCTTGGCGCATAAAGAGGAAATAAACCAGAGCATAAATTATTCCACCAACTACAATATATATTAAAATCCACTGCCAAAGTGGTCTTTTACCATAGCTATCCTTTTTCTCTACATTACCTTCTTCCATATATTCACTATATCTCAGATTAACTATCTAATCAACCTCTTAATGGTTTTTCCAGCTGTAAAGCCTGGGAGTTTTTTAGAAGGGATTTGGATTGTTTCTCCTGTCTGAGGATTTCTTCCCCGTCGGGCTGCCCGAGAGCGAACCAGAAAAGTTCCAAAACCTGTTATCACTACTTTCTCACCCCTAACTAATGAGTCTCTTATTAAATTAAAAACAGAGTCCACCGCATCACGAGAAGCTCTTTTTGTTAAATTTGCCTTCTTAGCAACTTTTTCAATCAGCTCATTTTTCGTCATATTTTGAATATAGTGTTAGTTTAGGCTTTTGTCAAGACCCAAATATCCGAAGCTAAGATTTGCTACAATTGATTTATGAGAAAAAAGATCTTTTTATTACTCATTCCAGTCTTTATTATCGTTCTAACCCAATTTACAATCAGTAATATAAAATTGTTAAGATTCCCGGCCCAGGATTTTGAGGTTTTTTATTTGGCCGGAAAATATGCATTAAATAATGAAAATCCATATCAAAAAATTACCGGCAAGGACCCATTTAAAAATCCTCCGCCCGCTTTATTAGTTTTTACACCCCTTGCTATATTACCTATTTTACAAAGCCAAATACTTTGGTTTTTACTTTCAATTACGTCATTTCTAATAGCAAGCTTTTTTCTCTTTCGAATTGTAAATTGGAAAGGCTGGAAGATATGGTTAATTTTTCTAACAGCCTCTCTTTTATTTTTTCCAATGCGTTATAATCTCGGCTCCGGCCAAATTAATAACTTCTTATTTTTACTAATCGTCCTCAGCTTTTATTATTTAAAAACTAATTCAATACTTAGCCCTTTAGGCTTAGCTTCCGCAATAGCTTTAAGGGTAACACCTATTTTCTTTTTATTAACTTTATTTTTACAAAGCCGGATAAGATTAATTAGTAAAACTTTTCTTGGTTTACTTAGTTTAAGTATTATCTCTCTAATATTTTTTGGGCCACATATTTTTTCAAATTATTTGACGGCCGGTGGTACATATTTTGATTTTGGCATCTCTGCATATTACAACCAGTCATTAGCCGGATTTTTAAGCAGAACAATTCAATACCCCCAAATTAACTGGATAATTATTCTTACTTCTTTAACTCTTGCTTTAATTCATCTTATACGCCAGACACGTGTTATCAGTAAAAACCCCTTAAAAGATATCGTCATTTGGAGTATATCTATCCTATATATTCTAATTTTTGCTCCCTATACATGGCAATATAATTTTGTAATTGTTATTTTTTCTTTAATCGCAACTTGTTACCTTAGCCAAAAACTCAAATTGTCATCAGTATTTTTCTTTTTTGTGGGGCTTTCCTATTTATTGATTGGAGCAAATATTAAAAACCCAACAATTTTTTCAGGTTTTTTTGGAGGTATCATCTTATCTCACGTACTAATAGGGACTTTAATTTTACTATTTTTAAATTTATATATCTTAAAGAAGTTATCTAAAACTTAAGATTACGGGCTTGTCATTGTATATTCGCTGGCCCTTATTTCCCTAATAGCAGTTACCTTAACCGCTCCGGGAACCATAACCTCCTTAGAAATCCGATCGGCTATATCATGAGTGAGTTTTGGAAGTTCATTATCCGAAATTCTCTCGGGAACTACAATTACTCTTACTTCCCTACCAGCTTGGACCGCATAAACTTTATCTACCCCATCAAAGCTCATGGCAATTTTTTCAATATCAGAGAGCCTTTTAACATATTCCTCAACCGCTTCATGTCTTGCACCTGGTCTTCCCCCTGATGCCGCATCGGCAATATAAACACAAATACTTTCAACTGCACTAAAAGCCTTATCCTCATGATGCTCGGCAATACAATTAACAACCTTTTCCGGAAGTCCGAATTTTTTAGCTAGCTGTACACCCCGCTCAACATGAGTTCCTTCATCCCAATCAGTTAAAATTTTTCCAATATCATGCAAGAGACAGCCCAAACGGACAACATTCACATCTGCTCCGATTAAACGTGCTACTTCTACTCCAATTTTTGTTTCCTCTAAAGTATGTTGGATCATATTTTGTCCGTATGAATAGCGATATTTAAAACGGCCCAGGAGACAGACAATTTCAGATGGCAAATTATAAACACCTGTGTCTGCACAAAGTTTTTCTCCGGCCTGGCACATAATTTTTTCCAAATCTTGCTTAGTCTTTGCTGCAATTTCTTCAATTCTCTGGGGTTGAATCCTACCATCAGCTATTAACCGTTCAAGAGCAATTTTTGCAATTTCCCGCCGGACCGGATCAAAAGAAGATAAAGTTAAAGTATCAGGAAGTTCATCATCCATTACTATATCAACTCCTGTTGCCTGTTCAAAAGTACGAATATTCCTACCTTCTTTTCCAATTATTCGTCCTTTTATTTCTTCGTCCGGAAGTTTTACCCTTGAGGTTGTAAATTCTGAAACATAATCTGTTGCTCCGTAAAGCAGAGCATCAGCCAAAATTTGTTTTGCTCGCTCCTCAGATTGCAGTTTTATTTCGTCTTCTGCCAGCTTTACTTTTTTGGAAATTTCTTCGCTTAAATTTTTTTCAACTTGCTCCAGTAAAATCTCTTTTGCGTCGTCTTGTGAAATCCCTGAAGATTTTTCTATTTTTTCAATTAAGTCTTTCCTTAAATTTTCTAGCTCTTCAAGTTTTTGATCAATTTGAGATTGTTTAGTTTCAAGTTGTCTTTCACGTTCTTCCAAAATCCCCTCGCGCTTGGCAAGCTCAGCTATATCAGTAGTATTTGAACTAAAACTTTTTTGCACTGTTTATTTTCACCATTCTTTTGAAATTTTACCATTCTTTCAAAGTTTTTTCAACAACTTTATTTATCACATCAAACTCAAATCCTTTTCTTGCCAAATATCCAAATGCTTTTTTCTTGAATTCCAAAGGTTCCAAATTTCCCCATGAATTTATTCTTTTCTTCAAAGCCTGTTCTGCGATTTCATCTTCTCTGATCGCTAATCGCTGATGACTGATAGCTTCTTCAATAATCTCCCTATCTACTCCTTTTTGAAAAAGTTCTTGCTTTATAGCTCTGTTCCCTAAATTCTTAGACCTCCTTCTAGCCTCAATCCATTTTCTGGCAAATTCCGCATCATT
>CAYIDT010000033.1:3502-6662 GCA_964362265.1 uncultured Gammaproteobacteria bacterium
ATTGCACCTTTATCCCACCAAAATCTTTTTCTTCCAAAACTTTACTAAAATAATTTTCCTCCCTAAAAAAATCATCTATTTGCTTTTGGCCTATACCTACTGTTGGCTCAATTATAGTAAACCTTTTTTGAGGTAACTCAGACCGCCTTGTTTCAATCTTCAAATTACCCGAGAAGCCTGCTGCAGCTTCCCCACCCCAGACCGGCAAATAACTATATCTCTGGAATCCATACCACTCAAATAAATAACTCCAAGTTGTATTAACATTAAGCGGCACTGTTAGTGCATTCACAGCAAAACTAGCTTTTGAAGCTTTTAAATAAATAAAATCCAAAACTTGTTTTTGATTTCCCAAAACCATACCGCGCTGTATCACAATATCAGGGTTTGGTCCCTTTTGGTTTTGAGTTAATATAAGTGATAAGTTACTCCATACAATTACCAAAGCTAGCACTACTGCCAAAACTTTATTTCGTAAAAATAACTGATATATTAAAAAAGATATTAAAATCAGCAAACTTACAGATACTCCGGGGCTATAATAATAACTAAAACTTGAAGCTAGTAGATAGGGCATTAAACCACCCAAAAGCCAGATTATTAAAAAGATAGTCTTTAGTCGCAAATTTTTATCTTTTAACAAAATGAATAGAATAAAAATTATTCCGAATATACTAGTATTTATTAAAACCTCACTATTAAAAAAATTATCATGGGTAAATCTTTTGACTGCTGAAAACCAGATAAAACCGCTGGATAAGTCTGCACCGTTTTGATGGATTACTAAATCTAGAACCGCTTTGCTAGTCCTAAAATTATATTTAACTTCAGTTAATAAATAATTAATATTTACGATAAAAAATCCGGTTATTCCAAAAAAAACAATCTTTGGATCTAAAAAGAAACTTTTCTTAAATATAAATATGTATATTAAAAAAACAAAAAATAAAAATCCGTTTACCGCTTCTGATTGGATTGTTAAGCCCAAACCAACTAAAGCAAGGATGAATCCCTTTGGATTATTTTTAAAAATTAACATTGAAAGACCAAGGTAAAATATTAAAACAGAAATTACACCTAATGCCGGGTGGCCAAAAAATAAAGAATACTGGGACTGCTCATACGAAATGGCATACAAAACTGCCGCAAGAAATCCGACCGTCCTAGAAAAAATGAAAGAACCAATGAAAAAAACTAGGAATACGCCGGATGCATTTAATATCCGCAAAACTGCAGCTGCAACTTCCAAGTTTCCATTAGTAAAAAAATAAATCGGGGCTAAGAGATAATAAAACAAAACTCCATGAAAAATTTTATCTGAAATTGTAGTAGGGGGACCGATTATTTTTAAATCACCTTTTGCAATATCCAATCCAGCAAAAGAGTCTCTTGCTTGATCATAGGCAAAATTTATATTTTCAGGAAAATTCAAGAAACGGATTAATAGTGCCAGTAAAAATATAGAAATTAAAATAACCGAGGAGTACTTAAGCATTAAACTGCTTCTTCAATTTTACCAGAATCTCGTATTGAGCTCGTCGAAGTGTCTTCCTCACCAACCACCATTGGTTCCCTACCCATCTTTTCCTTACCCCAAGTATCTCTTATTTCCCGCTCTAAATTTTGAGCCTCTTTTTTGTTGGTCTTTAGGTAATCAATTGCTGCTACTCGACCTTGACCAAGCATTGTATCTCCCCATTTTATAAACGCTCCGCTTTTTTCCAAAATCTCCATCTCTATCCCAATATCCAAAAGTTCCCCTTCATGTGAAATTCCTTCATTATACATATCAAACTCAGCAATACGAAAGGGGGGAGCCACTTTATTTTTAACTACTTTTACTCTATGACGAGATCCAATCACTTCATCACCGCTTTTAATATTTTCAATTTTTCTAATGTCAAGCCGTACCGAAGAATAAAATTTCAAGGCTAGTCCTCCTGGAGTTGTTTCGGGATTTCCAAACATTACCCCAATTTTTTGGCGCAACTGATTTGTAAAAATTGTAATAGTGGCGGTTTGTGAAATCGCGGCAGTAAGTTTTCTAAGAGCTTGCGACATTAAACGAGCCTGCATTCCCATAACAGCATCGCCCATTTCTCCTTCAATTTCCGCTTTTGGCACAAGCGCTGCTACAGAATCAATAACTAAAACTTCAATTCCACCGGATCGGATTAAAGCTTCTGCAATTTCTAAAGCTTGCTCTCCAGTATCGGGCTGAGAGATCAAAAGCTCATCTAAATCTACCCCGATTTTTGCAGCTCTTTGAGGATCTAACGCATGCTCCGCATCAATAAAAGCAACCGCGCCCCCTTTTTTTTGCGCTTCTGCTATAACATGCAAAGCAACTGTAGTTTTTCCTGATGCTTCCGGCCCAAAAATTTCTATAATTCTACCTTTTGGTAAACCCCCAACACCAAGTGCCAAATCCAGCGCGAGCGAACCGGTTGAAATAACTTCTATCGCCATTTTTTCAGCCCGCTCGCCAAGCCTCATTATTGAACCCTGTCCGTATTGTTTTTGAATTTGAGTTAGTGCGGCGGAAATTGCAGCTTTTTTGGCATCCTGACCATTAGGAGTAGAAGAATTGGAGTTTGCTACCATATGGCAGCATTAAAACATAACCTAAAATTATTTGCAATAGTGAAGTTTAGTCGGGATGCCCAGAATCGGACTGGGACTACCGCACCCCCAGCGCGGCGTACTACCACTATACTACATCCCGAATGTGATATGATTTTACCATATGCCTGGGCAAAAATTCTGGGTTTGGTATAATCAACATTTACTTCTTACAACTGGTATAGCTGCTGTTCTTTTTACTCTGCAGCTTGTTCATCTTTATTGGCTAACAGTACATGTAGTTTTTCACAAAACTTTTGGATTTAGTCTTTGGAACCCAAGTCCGTTTTTAGAGTGGCTACTTTTAATTGTAGACTATACGGAAATCCCGGCTTTAATTACTACTTCTTTAGTATATATAAATGAACTGAGAAAAAAATATTCCATTAAAAGTGCTTTGTATTTAATATTTTTAAATTCCCAATTTTTGCATATCTTTTGGATTACAGATGAGTTTGTAGAGGCTCGGTTAACAGGAACCCCTGAAGTTACAATACTTCCAATTTGGTTGGCATTTTTAGCTATAGCAATAGATTAT
>CAYIDT010000034.1:0-4937 GCA_964362265.1 uncultured Gammaproteobacteria bacterium
ACCAATTAGCAGGAAAACTAATGAATGATCAAACTTTCTTTTGTTAATACTGATCGATCAAAATTGTATTAACAGCATTCTGACTGGGTACATACCTTGGAGTTCTAGCCAGAAAGAGATCTTCCAAAATAACGCTGAGAGTTTTTAAGCTACAGCATAAACGACATTTTTGTTGCCGTTTGTGTTTTGAGACAATATTTAACGCTTAATGTTTCCTTAGCGGCTTGCAGTTTTTAAAGAGCAATCCTGTCGAGACTATACATCCCCAGAATTGTATTATAGCATATTTAAGATCAAATGCAAGTACCACAGGGAATATATTATCCATAATTATTTTATTCTTTCCCGCGGAGTTCCTGCTCTACTCTTCTTATATGATCTCTTTCTTTAACAACGCGGCGCTTGTCAAATTCTTTTTTGGATTTTCCAAGGCCAATTTCCACTTTAAATCTATTATTTTTTTCATAAATAGAAACCGGCACTAAAGTAATTCCTTTTCCGGAAGTTTTTCCAATTAGAGATTGAATCTGGGCTTTATGAAGAAGCAGCTTTCTTGAGCGGGTTGGATCATACTCTTTGTTGGAATCCTGAGTGTATTTAGGAATATTAGCATTTACCAAAACTACCTCCCCATTTAAAATCCGAACATAAGATTCCCCCAGATCCAGCCTGCTGGATCTAATGGATTTAACCTCAGAACCGGATAAAACAATTCCTGCTTCTAAATGCTCGAGAATATGATAATTATGAAGAGCTTTCTTGTTGATAATCCTCATTTCAAATCTACTTGATATATCTTACTTCCCTCTAAAAGATATACTTTTCTTTCTTTTTCATCCACAACTAAATCTGAGAACATACCAAATTTGTCTCCCAAATACTGGGCTTTATATTCCCCGGTCTTACTTAAAACTACCAACCTTGAATTTCCTGAATCTAAGACATATAAATTATCCGTATCTGAAGAGATAAATATGCTTTTTGGATCTTTAATCCCTTTATCCAAACCCCCAATCGAAAAGTGGTCAACCTCACCTCTTGTAAATCTCAAAATTTCCCCTCCGCTTTTTAGAACATATACTGATGATTCAATCTGCATTCGCAGCGCATTTTCCAGCTCAACTTTAGTGCCTTTCGCAAGATATTCTCTTTTATCCGAGTAACCACCTTCGGTAGGCAAATATTTCCAGATCTGACCAGCAAAGTCCAAGAGATAAATATTTCCGGCAAAACCGACTATGTCCAAAATCTTTCCCCAATCCCTATCGGGCTTTACCACCCCAATAGCTTTCTGGGTTTCGCTATCAATTTTAACCACCCCTTTATCTTTGGAGTAAACAAAGGCTAATTTACCGTTTAAAGAGGCTGCTTGTCCATCTCCAAGACTACTTTGCCCAGCTAAAATCTGATGGCTTTTTTTGGAAAGATCCACTGAAACTAAAGTTTTGGAAGAAGGATCCAGGGTCAAAAGTCTATTAGAAGATAAACTCAAATTTTTAGCTGAAAATCCTTTTTTGATAAGGTCTAAATCTAAAAACAGATTAAAGTTTGCCTGCCGACTAACAAGAGACTGTACTTCTTCCTGTTTTTTTTGCTCCTGGGCCAATTTTGCTTTTTCAGCTTCTACTCTGGCATCCAGTTTTAGTTTAACTGTTACCCCAATCCCACCTGCAATAATTAAAATCAAAACTGCTGCTAAAATTAACCTCCCTTTAATATTGCCAAGGGTAATTTTTTTTATAATCTGCAGAGCTTCTGTTTGGGACACTCCATCCTCCTTGGATAAAGCAGAAATTGCAGGCTTATCAGCAGTTTCAACCTCAATCAAAAGTGCGGCTATTTCTTGTGACTCCAGAGTAAACATGGAAGACAACTCTTGCTCCCAGGCCTCAAATGGATAATCAAAACCCTCACTCTTAAGCTGATCAACCAAGCTTTGGGTTGCCAATATTACTCGATCTCCTTCTTCTAGAAAGCCTGATATGAGCTGTCCTCCACCTGAGCCCAGAAGCGGCTTTATAGCCCCGTGCCTTTTTATGTGGGCCAAAACCCGTCCATGGCCCAAGAGATAAAGTGTTTTGCCAAAAACTCCTGCTAAAAGTAGGTCGAAACCCTCGGTTTGTTTTAGATTTTCCAACGCTTTGGCAAATATATTCTCAAGTTTCTCCCCTGTTTGCCCATCCTGAGCAAAATATTCATCTGAAAGCTCAGCTAAAAGCTGTCTACCTTTGGTAAAAGCATCGTCCGAGGTTAGATTAAGTAGGCCCAGAAAAATATTTTCCTCACCAGAGGACTCTGAGTGGGCAAGTGAAGCCTTCTGATCAGTATTAAAACCTAAAACTTTAGCAAGTTTGTATCTCATTTTAAAGTATCCCGAAAGCTAAAATAAAAAATCCCACTGCAAAACCCGCGTGAATAATCGAGGCCGCCAAAACTACAGGGGATATCGGAGTAATTAAGGTCTTACTCATTAAATCAACCTGACGCACAATAAGGAGCGCAAATATGGCGTAAAAAAATAAGATTACCAGAATTGCCAGTTTTACAAACGGAATAATCGTTGTTACATTAAACAGTGCTCCTGTATTAGTAATCATTTTACGGTCCTACTACTCCGTGAGCTTCGTCCATTATACGATCAGCCACTAAACTTGGATTTGGAACATTTTTCATATCTATAGCTACCTTTGCGCCGGCAGTTTGGATAAAGACATGACCAAAGTTAAAGATTATCCCTAAAAATCCACCAACAGAAGCGTTCGCCTCTTGAATCATTGATAGCGGCGCAGTGTCTATATTTTTAAACAAGATGGATTCAAAATCAACGTCAATAACCCTTTTATTAGTAATGATATTAACGTTAAAATACCAGTATAAGAACCCCTCAAAGGTAATAATTAATACCAAAAGATAATTAATAATTAAAAGCGCGCTTAAAAAGGTCTGGGGAATGCTAAATAAATCAAAACCCAAAAATAAAACTGCGCTTGGCAGAAAAAAGGGGATTAAAAAGATTAAAATTGCAGGAATAATCCAGGATAGATTAGTAATCAGATGGGCCCTAACTAAAAGTACGATCTTCTCATCAGAGTCTTGCCCTTCAAAAAAATATTGCGTGGGATTTTCAAGATATGCCGAAAACATGAAGGTAGTATATCACTTTTTTTCTACATTAAATAATGGCCCTACAATTTGAATATTTGCAGGAGACCTAAGATTAAATCTGTTCTTAAAATCGGAAGCGGAAAAACTTTGAGACCCTCCGTCTCCGGAAACACTGACAGAGACAGTTGATCCACTATTAAAATCCGAAGATATGGAAATATCAGAAATATTACTATAGGGAGTAATACCCTTTGCGCGCAGCTCCTGTTTAACTTTTTCCTCATCCCAAGTGTCTGTCCCGGCGGGATTTCCTTTATCTGTTTGATATAAGTGTTCAGTGGTTGAGGAGTCTACCTTCACTAGAAGTAAAGTGTTCAAAATATCAGCAACTTCAGACGGTTTAAGCCATGCGGTTTTTGAATACTGTGCACGGGAGCCCCAATCACAATAAAACCATGGGGAGTGTTTGTCATAAGCTCCAGCTGAAAGATCTCCAAAATCGCTTGCAGAACCTGAAATAGTATCCACCCCATGTTTTGTCCAGGAGGTAGAACTCCAACCAATCTCACCGGAGGATAATATATAACCCCCATGGGTTGATGAATACCAGGCTTTAACAGGAGACCCGCCCGTTATCATAACCCAACCTCGGGTAGTATTAACAGCTTCCTCCCAAACCCCGCCTTTTGGTTCCGGCTTAAAGACCTGACATTGTTCGGTTGTACAAATTGAACCAGAACCGTTATTGGTATAAGCCAGGGCATAAGAACGAGCAGCCACTGCCTGAACTTTCAGGGCTTCGGGATGGAAACTATTTGGCATTTCATAAATTCTTTTAACATATTCTTCAATATTATAAGAGCCAAAGCCTTGGACATTAATATTAATATCAGTGCTATAATCCTTTTTAAGCTCAAAATTATTGTAATAAGCATTTAAAATTTGCTCAACATTTTGTCCAGCCCTTGCCCTTCCGTCTGCGCCATACTGATTAAGACCGGTTCTATTTGGAACACCATAAGTAAAAAAAGCAATTCTTGGAGAAAATCCAGGATCAACTCCTCTGTCGTCTACACAAGCACCCAAACTGGCAGCTGACCTAGATATTTTAAGCGCAGCCAGCCGAGTTGCCAGAATCTCCTGCTGGCGGGCAGTTAGAGAAACAATTTTACTTGTTAACTGTGCCTGAAAATCTTTGGCTTTTTTAACCTCAGTTCCCAAAAATGTTGCATTCTTATCAACTTCTGCTTTAAGGTTTCCAAGGGAAAACTTATCTTTTTCCAGTTTTTCTTTTTGGGTTAAAAGTTCCAAAACTTCCTCTGTGATTGATGAAATAATCTGTTTATCCTCACGAGCCAGATTTTGCCTAAACCCAAGCTCTCGGAAAAGCTCTCCAGATGAACCGGAGGATAAAATAACAAGCAGGGGGGAACTAAAGTAAGAACGAATATAATACGATTTAATTCTTTCTTCTAAAATAACATGTTTTTCCGCCAGCTTTTCTTCGCGTAAATTTAATTCGATCTCTTTCTTTTTTATATCCGCAGCCAAATTATCAAGTTTGGCTTGGATTTGAGACAGCTGGCGCCTCAGCGAATCAAGTTGGCCCTCTAGGGGTTTTGTGGCTTTTACGGAAAGCTCTCTTTGTTTACTTAGTTCATTAATTTCTTTTTGCAAATCCTCTATTTCATCAGCATGAACGGATGAGACAACAAATACGAAAACCAGGAACAAGAGGATTAACTTAGAAAGTTTTGGCATTATCATCTCTAAAATTTTATCACACTTTGCCCATCCTTACCTTTTATGCTAAGCTAAAAGTAATGTCCAAA
>CAYIDT010000034.1:5037-6493 GCA_964362265.1 uncultured Gammaproteobacteria bacterium
ACAGCTATTGGGTGTTTACCAACAAATCCAAAGGATCTTATCAACTCGCTTTTAATTTTTGCAGTCTGGATCTCCGGAGGAGTTGCATTTCTTTTTATGATAATGGGGGCTTTCCAGATGATTACCTCTGCAGGAAACCCTGATACCCTAAAAGCCGGCCAAGATAAATTTACAAATGCAATCATCGGACTTTTAATAATAATTTTCTCTGTACTTTTACTACAATTTATCGGAACTGATATACTAAACTTGCCGGATTTTGGAAGATAATTAACATGCAAAAACTAGCGCTAAGTTTACCTCAGTTTGGAAGTATCGACAATCCTCCTGGTTTGGTTTTTTCCGGCAGTAGCGGTAACCTTGGATCTGTTTTATCCAGTCTTTTTGAAATAGCTTTTTTTATAGCTGCTTTTTTAGCATTTTTCTGGCTTGTTTGGGGAGCTTTTCAATACATTTACGCGGGGGGGAATAAAGAAAATTTAGCTAAAGCCCGTTCAAGGATTACCTGGGCAATTGTTGGACTTTTGCTTGTAGCTGTTGCATATATTGTTTCCCAATTTGCTCAGCAAATTTTACAGCCCAGAACAGGAACACCAATATTATTTGTTAGTCCTGCTTATGCTGCTGTTGATATTGGAGGGGAGTTTGCATTTGGAGATATCCAGACTTTGGGTGAAGGGGTAACCCGCCTTGTTACTCCAACTTTTTCTCTTGCAACAGTTTCTGTTGTAATATACTTTTTAATAGGAGCTTTTAAATATTTAATATCAGGCGGGGATAAGGAGGCGGTGGCCGGGGCCAGAGGGATGATGACTCATGCGCTAATAGGCTTTGCTATTTTAATGTTTGCGTTTTTGATTTTGGATGTATTATTTGGAATTTTCGGAATACAATTTTCGCTATTTTAATTATGAAAAAAGTCATATTATTTTTAACTATCTTCTTTATTTTTCTATTCCCTATTCCCTATTCCCTATTCCCTGCTCATGCTAATCACTTGGGAGTAACACAAGGATGCACTCCAACTCCGGCAGATCCAACCGGTCATTGTGGCTCGGGTTTAAGTTGTCAGCGATCAACTGCACTCATAGGCGGTCTTCCACCCGGAACATATATGTGTTTTAATTTACCCTCTGGTGGAGCGGGAGCAGTTACGAGCGTTTTTGGAAAAATTATCCCGCCCCAGCCAATAATAAATTTAGGCTTCGGAGCTATTGGAGTAACTCAATTTTTAAATAATCTAATTACCTTAATCTATATAATTTCTATAATCGTTTTCGTGTTTATGATTGTTTTTAGCGGAGTTGAATGGCTCTCGTCCGGAGGGGATAAGGAAAAAGTGGCCAATGCCCAAAGAAGATTAACACATGCTTTTATTGGAATAGTGATTTTATCGATCGCTTTTCCAATACTACGAGTGGTCGGAGTATTTACGGGTTTCACATTTTTTAGATAA
>CAYIDT010000035.1:0-6282 GCA_964362265.1 uncultured Gammaproteobacteria bacterium
GAGGTTCGGCGCGTTCCGCAAATGGCATAAATATTGTGGAAGCAATCAGGCAGTGTAGTGATATTTTGGTAGCGGTTGGGGGTCATCCAGGTGCAGCTGGTTTTACAATTGAGAATTCTAAAATAAAGGAATTTCAAAAAAGGATAGAGAAAGTAGTTGGTGATAAAGGGATTTCAGGTGGGGCTAAACAGGTTTTGGAAATAGATGCTGAAATTGGATCAAACGAGTTATCCCTCCCTCTTGCTAAAAAGCTAAATGATTTCGAGCCATTCGGAGTGGGGAATCAAAGACCAAATTTTGCAAGTGTAAATATGTATCTTGTGGATGTTCGGACTGTAGGAGATGGAAAACACTTAAAGGGAAAAGTCGTAGATCCTGAGCAAGGTCGAAGGACTGATGGGGTGGATTTTATCGGATTTGGTATGGGGGATCTAATAAATATTTTAAGCAGTGGTCAGTTGGTAGATTTAGCGTATACTCTAGATGTTGATAAATTTAACGGCTTTGAAAAATTACAACTTAAGCTTAAAGATCTAAAAATAGCTTGAAGGTGAATTTATCTACCTTTGCCCGCAGATGGTCCAAACTCAGGTTGACCACCCTGTTTTACTACTTGTTCATTTAACCCGTCCTGAAGTTGACGCTTTCTTAATTGTTCTTGAGGATCTTCTGTTTTTGGTTCTGGCGGAGATTGATTAGATTGTTCAATATGAGCTCTTGCTTCTTGCATTTTTGGACCAAGAATATGCCAGCCAAATAATGCGGCAATTGCTCCCCCTATACCCAATTTAGCACCTTGCTTTAATAACTCACGTCTCTCCTTACCCCATTCGCTCAAAGGTTTTGCATTAGTTGTTTGCTCCTTACTACCTTCCTCATCCATAGTTTTAGAATATCCTAATCGTTCCATATTTGCAAGCAGGAGTCTTGTCAAGTATGAGTTAAACTTGATAAGATGCAATGGATGGAGCGTACATTAATTTTAGATTGTAATAATAAAATAGGCGGACAAGTTAAAATCTGTGGTTGGGTTCAAACTCGCCGTGATCATGGAAAAATTTTATTTTTGGATATTTCAGATAGATCAGGGTTAATACAGGTTGTATTTAGTGGATCAATTCCTCCACCAGAACTTCACTCCCAAGACGTAATTTGTGTTACTGGTACCATTAATAAAAGACCAGAACATCTGATTAATAAAGCTATACCTACTGGTTCAATAGAACTTCAAGCAAGTGCGCCACTGGAGATTTTATCAAAAGCTGCAGAGCTACCCTTTGATATGGGAGGAAGAGATTTAGATTTACAGTTGCCAACCCTGCTTGATTATCGTTCGCTCACACTTCGCCATCCCAAAGTAAAGGAAATTTTTAGAGTTCAAGAAGTTGTTATTGATGCTTTTAGGGAAGCGCTCAAAAAAAAGGATTTTGCTGAATTTCAAGCTCCGGTAATTATTCCACAAACAGCAGAGGGTGGTGCTGAAGTATTTGAAATTAAGTATTTTGAACATAAAGCCTTTTTAGCTCAAAGCCCGCAATTTTATAAGCAGATTTTGGTTGGTGTATTTGAAAGAGTTTTTACTGTCAATAAAACTTTAAGAGCTGAACCTTCAGTCACTACAAGACATTTAACAGAAGTAACAACTCTGGATGCAGAATTTGGCTTTATTGATTCTTGGTTAGATCTGATGGAGATGGCAGAATACACGATCAGATATATTCTCGAAAGGGTGAATAAAGAATGCAAACAAACGCTCGAGTTGTACGGAGTCACTGTACCAAAAATTTCAGAAAAAATACCACAAATTAAATTAAGAGAAGCTCAAGAGATTATTTTTAAAAGAACAGGACGGGATAATCGGAAAGAACCAGATTTGCAACCAGAGGATGAAAGAGAAATTTGTAAGTGGTCTTTGGAAGAAAAAGGATCAGATTTGGTATTTATAACCCATTATCCTGTTAGTAAAAGACCGTTCTATACTTTTGAAGATCCTAAAGATCCTGGGTATACTTTAAGTTTCGATTTAATTGGGAGGGGAACAGAATGGATGACAGGTGGGCAAAGATTAAATGATTTAAATCATTTAATCAGAAATGCCAAAGATAGAGGAATAGATTTAGAAAAAAGCGAACTTTATATGCAGGCCTTTAAATATGGTATGCCGCCAGAAGGTGGATTTTCATTTGGATCTGAAAGAATAGTTATGCATATTTTAGGTTTAGCTAATATTAGAGAAGCCTCTCTTTTTCCAAGAGATATGGAAAGGGTAGATATAAGATTATCTAAATGAAATACTATTTTTTAGCTGTCCTTTTGATTGCAGTCGCAGCCTCATTTACTTTGGTTGTTCCGATTTTAACCAGTTCTGCAAAAAATATTTTAGTTTCTGCTGAAGCTAAATTGCCACAAAATAATACAGAAGTTATCGGGGTGCAAAAATATAATAGAGTGCCTTTTCCCTCAAATATTCCCACTCCGGGTTTTTCGGCCCGCGCGGTTTTAATTAAAGATTTAGCATCGGGCTCAATTCTCTTTCAAAAAAATGCTCAAACCCCACTCCCGATTGCCTCAACTACTAAGATCATGACAGCACTTATTGCTTCGGACTATTTTAAGCCAAATTCCGTCTTAATTGTTCAAAATGGGGCTTCGGTTTCCGGTTCAAAAGTTGGATTGAATTTTGGGGAGAGTTTAAGTTTTAGATCGCTACTGTATGGACTTTTATTAAATTCAGGAAATGACTCAGCTTACACGATTGCCGAAAATTATCCTGGAGGAATAAACTCTTTTGTTGAGTCAATGAACAAAAAAGCAGAGCAGCTTAATCTTTTGAATACTCATTTTGATAACCCTGCTGGATTTGATTCCCCGAATCATTTTTCATCCGCTTCGGATTTAGCGCAAATTTCCGAAGAGGCGCTAAATTATGGTGATTTAGCCCGAATTTTTGCAACCAAAAATACAGAGATTCTGTCGATTGATAAAAAATATAAACATCAGTTAAATAACTTAAATAAACTTTTATCTTCGCTAACTGGAACTTTAGGGGTAAAAACAGGTTATACCGAAGGAGCTAAAGAAAATCTGGTTGGACTCTTTGAAAGGTCGGGTCATAGAATTTTAACAGTTGTTTTAGGATCAGATGACCGATTTGGAGAAACAAGCAGCTTAGTTGATTGGGTCTACCAAAATTTTACCTGGATTGATTGACATATTGGTCCGGGATAGCATTGACATATCCAACAAATGATGGTCCCTCAAAAACAACCACTGGTAAAAGATAAGGATTATAATTTTCAGATTCAAGATAGGCCAGATAAACAGAAGTTATAGATACTTGAGGCAGCTCTGGTACAATAACAATAATCCCTTTTGCATTCTTTAGGTCATCTAAAGCTTGGGAGGCAGTTTTTAGAGGATAGGTTGCAAAGCTAGTTTCATCTACCGGCCAGAAAGTATATTTTAGAGCGAGTATATTCTCTGGAGTTTGGAAATTTCCAGACGATGTTGCTTCAATTAAGGAGTCGGTAAAATTTGAGGTTACAATTGGAATTTTATCAATCTCTTTTGGCCAAAGCAGTATAGCGGCAGCAGATGTTTCCTGTAGTAGTTTAAGTCTTGTGGGAGAATTTTTTAAGCTGTCGTTAAATATTCCCAAATCAGAAAGTAGTCTTCTAAACTGTGTGATAAGCTGGCCTTCATCTTCTAGGAGGGTAAAAGCAGTGGTTGTGGACTCTTTTTTAAAAATAAATCTTCCACTATCAAGGTGATAAGTTAGGATTTTATTGCTATCTTGAAATTGATGGATAGATTCGGAAACTATTTGCGGAGAGCTTTTAATTCCCAGTTTTTGGGCGAGGGCAGATGCTTTATCGTTTGAGGAGAAGGTTATAGTAGCTTTTGGTATAAAGTAAACTTTGATAGTTTGCGGGAAAGTTGGTAAGCCTCCAGTTGAGGTATCAAGTGAATAAGAAAAGTTTGCAGATGTAACCTCTGGTCTTAAAAAATCAGGTTTTGGCAGGAGGCCAAATTTGATGTCAGGTTTTTCTTCAGGTTTTGGTATCGATTTAATATATTGTGCTTGCCAGATTTGAAAACCTACAAAAGTGGAAGTTCCAATTAAAAGAAGTAAGATTGAAATGAAAATTGTGCGTTTGGTTAGTATTGCAACTTGAGTTAGTGTCATATCTTAACTTTATTATATAATAACCACATGGTAAGAACTAGGTTTGCTCCCTCTCCTACCGGGTTAATGCATATTGGGTCAGTTAGAACCGCACTTTATGCTTATCTTATAGCAAAAAAGGGCAAGGGAGAATTTACGCTTCGTATTGAAGATACTGATAGGAACAGGTTCGAAAAAGGTGCAACAGAAGATATTATTGAGACGCTAAAATGGTTGGGTCTTCACTGGGATGGGGAAATTATTTATCAGTCTAAGAGAAAAAAAATTTATGAGCAGCATGCAAAAAGTTTAGTTGATGATAAAAAGGCTTATGAACAGGATGGAGCAATTTGGTTTAAGATCAATCCAGATGGTACAACTACAATTACAGATTTGGTCGGTAATCGAAAATTAGAAATTCCAAATCAGGATCAAAAAGATTTTGTAATTTTAAAATCAGATGGTTTCCCAACATACCATTTGGCTCATGTAGTAGACGATCATTTAATGGAAACAAATCCAGTTATAAGAGGCCCAGAATGGATTTCTTCGCTTCCAAAACACGTACAGCTTTTTCAGGCATTTAGTTGGGAAGTTCCTCAATACGCTCACGTACCAATTATATTAGGTCCAGATAAATCCAAACTTTCCAAAAGGCATGGTGCTAAAGCTGCATCAGAATTTAGAAAAGACGGATTTTTGTCGGAAGCGATCCTAAATTATATGGCTTTTTTAGGATGGACACCTCCATCCGGAAAAGAAATCTTATCCATTGAAGAGATGATCAATGAATTTAATCTAAAAGATGTTCACTTCGCGAATCCTGTTTTTGATATTAACAAACTGGAATGGATGAATGGAGAATATATTAGGAAAATGAGTGATTTGGAGCTTACTAAAAGATTGCAGGAATTTTTGGTGGATCATCCGGCAAATGAAAAAATTGGACCGGTTGTCCCACTGATTAAAGAGCGGATTAAAAAATTATCCGATTTCATACCTTTAACTGACTTTTTATGGGAAACTCCCGAATATGAAAAAGAAATATTTACCAAGATAGTAAAAAATAACTTAAAAGAAACTATGAAGAAAATTCTAGAGACTATGGAAAGTATGAAAAAACCATGGGAAGCTGTACTTTTTGAAAAAACTTTTAGGAAACTTGCAGAAGAATTAGGTCTTTCCGCTACGCAGACATTTCAGCTTATAAGAGTAACAATCTCCGGTCAAACAGTTACCCCACCTCTTTTTGAAAGTATTCAAATTCTGGGGGAAGATATGGTTGTTACAAGAGCAAAAAAGGTCTTGTCAATCCTCTAATAATTTGCTACAATCCGCATGTGGAAGATTTCAAATTACAGATTATTCTAGTTGTGCTTGTGGTTATAGCCTTTGTAGCAGGATTTGCCCTTTATCAAAAAGTTTCTCAAAGAGAGGTTCAGCCAAAAAATGAAATAGCTGTTAGTGCTCCAACTCCGGTGAGAAATCAAGCAACTACTTCGGGAACTAATTTACCTAGAACCGCAGCTCCAGTTGTCTTAATTGGAATTTTTGCAGCCTCAGCTTTAATTTCAGGTTTCTTCCTTCGAAAATTCCCAGAGTAGTCATTAAAACAGAAAAGTCTGTATTGCGATATAATTAGCGTGTATTGCCGGATCGTCTAATGGTAGGACAACAGACTCTGGATCTGTTTATCTACGTTCGAATCGTAGTCCGGCAGCCATTCGACTCAGTTCAATAAATTGAACTTCGCTCATGGCTATAGCCATCTTCATGTAATACAATTAAGTTAATGATTAGGTCGAATGTCCTGAGCGAGGAGCGAAGCGACGAGTCGAAGGAAGTAAGATTTACAGTTTATATTCTTAGAACCTCATCAAATACCCTCTATATTGGACAGACAAATAACTTAGATAAAAGGATTAAAGAACATCAAGTGAAAAATACTAAGTCTGCTAAGTACATTAAATATTTTGATTCATGTGAACTGATTTATTCGGAAGAATATGCAACAAGAATTGAAGCCATGAGAAGAGAATTCCAGCTAAAGAAATGGACAAGGACTAAAAAGGAGGCGTTAATATCTGGAAATTTGGAATTACTAAGGAAGCTCTAAG
>CAYIDT010000036.1:0-2807 GCA_964362265.1 uncultured Gammaproteobacteria bacterium
AAAACCACCAGAAAATAATCGGCATACTTTTTCTTTTCAATCACTGACAGCTCATATTCAAGTCTTTCCTTTTCCTCATCTGTCATTTTAAGTATGTTTTGGGCTTTTTCAAAGGTCAGTTTTCTTAAATACTCCATGGAGGTTATACCCAAAGGAGTATCAAAAATGGGAAAATAGGCTTTGCCAAGAGGAATTTCCACATTGCAATCTCTGGCCAGTTTAACTGCTGTTTCCAGAGCCTCTGGTACTTCATAAAAAAGCTCCTTCATCTCCTCGGGAGATTTTAAATATAAATTCGGAGTATCAATCAAACGAAGTCTTTTTAAATCACTGATCAATTTCCCTGTTTGAACACAAACAAGGGCATCCTGGGCATCAGCTTCTTCCTCTTTAATATAATGATAATCATTGGTGGCAACCATCAAAACCCCCAGTTTTGGACTCAACAGTTTGACAGCTTTCCATGTTTGAGTCTGCAATTTTTCCATGTTTTCCAGGTCTCTTTTAACTACCGGATCAAGACGGGGATTTTCCAAAAGCTTTTTGTATTGATGGTTTTGCAGTTCAAAATAAAAGTTGCCCTCTCCAAAAATCTTCAGATACTCTCTGGCTACATCCGTGGCTTTTTTAAAATCGTCATCAATGGAGCGGATAAACTCTCCGGCCGGACAGCCGGACAGGGCGATTAAGCCCTCGTGGAACTGCTGAAGTAACTGTTTATCCACCCGGGGGCGGTAGTAAAACCCTTCCAGGTGAGCAATTGAGGTAAGTTTCATTAAATTAAGATAACCCTGATAATTTTTGGCTAAAACTGTTAAATGGTAGGGTTCGGAATCCATCTTTCCCTGCTTTTCCTTATGAGAACGGCGGGCAACATACATTTCTACCCCGATAATCGGCTTGATTCCAGCGGATAGACACTCTTTGTAAAACTCAATTATGCCGTACATAACCCCGTGATCGGTTATGGCCACAGAGTCCATTCCCAAATCCTTGGTAGCTTTAACTAATCTTTGGATTTTGGATAATCCGTCTAAAAGTGAATATTCCGTGTGACCGTGAAGGTGAACAAATTTAGACATTCCAAAGCATATTCTACCAGCCTTATAGAGAACCCTTTCAAGAGGGAAAAATTATTTTTTGTGGATTAATTCATTACCAATCCCATAAGCTGCCCCTAATATAGCAAAAAATCCAACAATCCTGAATGCCATTTCTGATCCTACTTCAGAGTTTATTGCCCCAATAACCCCAGCTATAGGTAAACCTATTGCAGCAACAAAAACAAGAGCCATTAACAATGGCCCTGCAATTAATGCTTCTGTTTCTATATTATGTGCATTTTCTGTTTCCTTACTCATTTTAAATTCCTAATAAGAATTTCTTTGACCTTAGAAACATCAGCTTGACCTGCTGACTTTTTCATAACCGCTCCTATTATAACTTGTAAAGCTGGCTCTTTTCCAGCTTTAAAATCCGAAACTGCTTTTGAATTTTCCTCAATTGCTTCTTTGGTCAGTTTTTCCAGCTCTACTTCATCGGAAATTATTCCCACTGTTTTTCCGGCTATCTCGGAAATTATTTCTTCCGGTGAAACTTTAGTAATATCTATTTTTCTGTTAATAATCTGGTTAGCAATTTGAATTGTCGTTACATTTTTAATTTTTCCAGCTTCAACTGTTCTTTCAAAAAAATCAGCTAACTCCCGGGTATCAACAAGGATTTCAGCTTGATATTTAGTTAAACTATATTCCTTTTGAAATTTATCCAGCTTTTGATCAGGCAATTCTCCTATTTGAGATTTTAAAATTAAGATTTGAGATTCCTCCCACCTTATCGGAGGTATATCAGGCTCCGGGAAATAACGGTAATCCTGGGCTTCTTCCTTACTTCGCTGCGAGAGAGTAGCATTTTTGGCCTCATTCCAACCCCTGGTTTCCTGTTTAGGAGTTTCTCCTTTTTCCAAAATCTCGGTTTGCCTTTTTATTTCATACTCTATGGCCTTCCCCACAAATCTAAATGAATTAATATTCTTCACTTCTACTTTGTAAGAAGGTAGTCCTTCGACATGCTCAGGACGAACGCTGACGTTCGGTTCCAGCCGCATATCACCTTTTTCCATATCGGCATTGGAAACTCCTAAGTAGCGGACAATTTGCTGCAGCTTTTTCAGGTATTCCACCACCTCATCTGAGGATTCAAAATCCGGCTCTGTCACAATTTCAACAAGAGGCACACCCGAGCGATTAAAATCTATTAGAGAAACATTTTCTCCTTCTACTTTTGCATGGGTCAGTTTGGCAGTATCCTCTTCCATATGGACTCTTGTAATACCTATTTTCTTACCATTTTCCAGAGTGATTTTTCCATTTATACAAAACGGCTGGTCATACTGGCTAATCTGGTAGCCTTTTGGTAAATCCGGATAAAAATAATTTTTCCGGTCAAATTTACTAAATGGGGGAATCTGGCAATTTAGGGTCAGTCCTATCATCACGCACCATTCAATGGCAATTTTGCTTGGCACAGGTAGGGCTCCGGGAAGCCCCAAACAAACAGGGCAGGTATGGGTATTTGGTTCTTTGCCAAAATAATCGGCAGAACATGCGCAAAACATTTTGGATTTTGTTTTTAGCTCAACATGCACTTCCAGACCAATAACAGGTTTATAATCACTCATAATTTTGGCTTTTCCTTTCTCCAATCAGTATTGATCTGATACTGATGGGCTACATTTAAGATCAAACTTTCGGAAAACTGCGGCCCAATGATTTGAAATCCAACCGGCAAGCCGACCTGTCCTGAGC
>CAYIDT010000036.1:2907-6269 GCA_964362265.1 uncultured Gammaproteobacteria bacterium
CCAAACATCGGGTTATCTTTACTGACCCCCAGAGGTAGGGCTGTTGTGGGATTAGTTGGGGCAATAATTATATCCACTTCTTTAAAAGCCCGATTAAAATCCTCAACTATTACTGTCCTGACCTTTTGAGCTTTATTGTAATACTGGTCATAGTAACCGGCAGACAGGACATAAGTCCCAAGCATAATTCTTCTTTTGGCTTCCTCTCCAAACTGGTTTCTTCTCCCTCCGTACCTGATGCCGTCATATCTGGCCAAATTGGACGAAACTTCCGCCCGCTGCAAAATAGTATAAACGGCAATAGCATATTCGGGCTTGAATAACTTAATTTTCTTGATCTTTGCTCCCAGTTTTTCCAGCAATTTTAGGGCATCTTCCACTTTTTCCCTGACCTGCTCTGTCACCCCGTCAAAATATTCATCGGATACCCCGATTTTTACTACGCTTATTTTTTTATCCAAATCCTTCAGGTAATTTTCAATAGGTTTTGGAGAAGTGGTAGCATCAAGCGGATCTTTACCGGCCAGGATTTGCAAAATTATTGCAGCATCTTCCACGGTTTTGGTAATAGGACCGGGGCTATCCAAAGAACTGGCCATGGCTACAACCCCATATCTACTGACCCTGCCGTAAGTTGGCTTAAGTCCAACAACTCCGCACCAGTCTGAAGGCTGGCGAATAGATCCTGCTGTTTCCGAGCCAATGGCAGCAATTGCTTCATCCGCAGCCACTGAAGCGGCAGCTCCGCCCGAGGATCCACCGGGTAGCCGCTCTATATTCCAGGGATTTCTGGTTGAGCCATAATCTGAAGTTTCAGTAGAAGAACCGTGAGCCCAGGCATCCAGGTTGGTTTTTCCAACTATTACAACTCCTGCAGCTTTTAGCTTTGCCACAACTGTAGCGTCATACGGGGGGATAAAATCATCTAAGACTTTACTGGAAGCGGTGGTACGAATTCCAGCTGTGCAAAAATTATCTTTAATGCTGACAGGGATTCCCAAAAGTGGCAAATCTTCTCCGCTAGCTAATCTTCCATCAGCTTTTTCAGCCTCTTTTAAAGCCTCTTCCTCGCAAACCGTTACAAAAGCATTAATCTTTGGCTCAACTGCTTTTATTCTCTCAAGGCAAGTTTTTGTGATATCAACAGAAGAAAATTTTTTCTCTTTTAATCCCTTTTTAACTTCGGTTATAGTCAGCTGGTTAATATTCATTTGCCTCCTGGTCTAAAATGGCTTTAACTTTTACAAAGCCTTTATAAGAGGACTTAACATTTTCTAAAGCTTCATCTTGAGTTAAAGAGGGGGAAACTTCATCTTCCCTGGTAACATTTTCCAAGCCCGTAACTTGACTGGTAGGCTCTACATTTTTGGTATCAATCTCTTCCAGTTTATTAACATAATCCAAAGTTTGGGAAAGCTGCTCCCCCAATTTTTCTTCTTCCTCATCCGTCAGTGGCAAATTAGCCAGCTTAGCAATCTTCTTAACATCAATTTTCATCTTGACAAACTCCTTCCTTTTTGTTAATATAAATCCGCAGTCTGGAAACAGACTGTTATCAACCGCCCGTTGTAAAAGACGGGCTTTCTTTTACCTTTCAGCTGTTTTACCCTTAAAATTTAAGTTAATTTCCTTTTTTTCCAGCTTAGCCACATGTCTAACATTAATTTTCATTCTTGACAAATTCCTCCTCTGAAACAGGAGTGGAACCAAACTCACTTTTTGAATTATCAAGATAGTAATCGGACATGAAGTTATTATACTTTAATTAAGTATGATCTGTTAAGTATTTTTGAATTATCCTATAATTTATGGTATAATCAATGTGTTATGTCAGAATTAGAACCAAGAAAATTTAGACCTGGAGAAAGTACAGGAAGACCCTTAGGAGGTAATGTTTCTTCAGAACCATTTCCTCAAGCGCTTTACAAACTGGCGTTATCACGGGGATTTGAATCTCAACTGGCATTGGCAAAAGCTTTAGGTCATGGCTATAATAGCCTTGTGGGAAATTGGTATCATGGAAGGGTTCCGATTCCTGAATCTCTTGGAAGAATCCTGGTTCTGTTTCAACCAAACGGTGAGGAACTGGATAGCATTATTGACCCTTACGGACAATTATTAGCAGAGAGGAGAGGTGCAGTCGGTGCTGACTCGCCAACTGCTATACGGCTTGGACTAGCTCGCATAAAACCTAAAGAAACACCCTTTGATAGATGGTTAGAGCAGTACTGCCGTGATAATAATTTAACCCTTAAGCTTTTGGCTAGAACTTTGGGCTTGAGCAGCCCAAACTCGTTACGACAGACACGAAGTAAAGTAGGGTTGGAGACTTTTTCTGAAATTTTGCAAACAGCTCCGCAAGCTTTAAACTTATCCCCCCAGGAAACTGATATTTTATCAGAAGCGGTTGCTTCCACTATAACAGAGCAGATAGCTTCAGGCCATGTATATCAATCATATTCTCTGCCTACTGGCAAAATCAGGTCATTACAGGCACAAATTCCCTGCAGAACCTACAACCTAAGTCAAGCTGCCGTAGAGCTCGCACTAACACACCAAAGGGTAAGTCAGTTAAGAAATAAGCTTAATCTACCTTATTTATTAACAGATGAACATATTAAAATGCTCAAAGTGGGAAGAGCTGCTAGGGAGAGAATCAAAACTAATGCTAGTTAACTTTCAAACTTTTCCTTCCATTTCATGGAGGGCTTTGATGCGGGCTTCAACTGGAGGGTGGGTGTTAAATAAATTGGCCATGAAGACGGCAGCTTCTTTACCCTTCAGCGGATTTACAATATAAAGATGGGCTGTGCCGCGGTTAGCCACTTCCAGGGGTTCTTTGTCCTTGGAAATCTTAAGTAAGGCATTGGCCAAACCGTCCGGGTATCTGGTAAGAAGTACTCCGCTGGCATCTGCCAGAAACTCCCTGCGGCGGGATACTGCCAGCTGAATAAGGGTGGCTATGATTGGAGCCAAAATTGCCGCAACAATTGCCAGAATCATAAATACCTGATTTCCTCTTGAATCCCTGTCACTACGCCCCCCATACCACATTGACCTCATAAAGAAATCCGATAAAAGCGCAATAGTCCCTACCAGTATGGACACAACAGCCATCACCAAAGTATCCCTGTTTCCCACATGGGAAAGTTCATGAGCAGTTACCCCTTCAAGTTCCTGCTTATTTAGTTTTTGTAAAATACCAGTAGTAAAAGCAATAGCAGCATGCTTTGGATCCCTGCCTGTTGCAAAAGCATTGGGGGCACTGTCATTGATAATATAGATTTTTGGCAGGGGTAGCCCTGCAGCTATACAAAGATTCTCAACAGTTCTATAAAGCTCTTTATGATCTTTTTGGGAAA
>CAYIDT010000037.1:0-6055 GCA_964362265.1 uncultured Gammaproteobacteria bacterium
TTCAAATTGAACACCCCCTTTCGGTAGAAACTTCAGGAGGAAAACAGAAAGTGAGATGTGCCAATACCGAAGGTATTTTTAGGATTATTCAATCTATCCCTTCCCCAAAAGCAGAACCTTTTAAAAGGTGGTTAGGATGAGTGGCAAAAACATGGAGTAGAACTGGCAAAAGAGTATGAGATATTAACTGCGGAAATATCTAAAGCAACTTTTGGTGTTACTCCTTCAGAATATAAAAAGATGAAGGGACTCAAACGAGAAAACCTCCGTGATCATATGAATGATCTTGAACTGTTATTTTCCCAACTCGGAGAAGCAGCAACCACAGAAATTACCAAAACAGAACATCCGAAAGGTTTTGATGAAAATAAACATGTTTCCAGACGTGGAGGTAAAATTGCCGGAGATGCCAGATCTAATTTGGAAAAGGAAACCGGCAGAAAAGTAATAAACCCACAAAACTATTTACCTAAAAAACGAAGTAAAAAACTTCTAAAATGAACAAGTTCGATAAAAATCATATGGAGCGGGTGAGGGAATTAGAGGCGGACTCTATAGTTTATTCAATGATCAGAATACTGAAGGGAAATTGCTCGCTTTTCAGCTGGAGCTTCTTAAAAACCATGGTCAACCAATAGCTAGGTTCTAAAGCCACCCGCTATTAGCGAGCTTATTGCAACTGCAACACTTGCATCAAATAAAGGAGATCTAGAATCAACAATTCTACTTAATACCTCTGTACGCATACTTTCGTACATTGGATCAGATAGAGCGATACCCATCTGGTTTAATGTCTTACTGGCTTCTATATTCATACCAAAAATTGTTGCTACTGTGTTGGCACTTGCGACAGCCCATAAAGCTAAATATCCAGAGGCTACTAGGTGTTCACTTACAAAATTAGCTGTTTCTCTTACAGGTCTTAATAATATATTTTGTCGAGGAGATATAGACTCACCAGATTCAGGAGATTTACCCATTTGAGTTAGATTAACATTTTTAGACCGAAAAGTCAACTGCTACTAGTTAAATTTTTGCCATACACCTTTTGAAAATATTCTTTAAGCTTTCTTCTGCCAGCTCCACTTTTCCAGTAAAGCTCACGTTTCTTAGCTTCCTTCGAAGTTTCAAATTCCTCAGTAAACAGTAACTTAAAAGGAATTCTGTGCTTAGTAGATTTTACGTAACCAGAATTGTGCTGAATTAATCTTCTCTTTACATTATCTGTGTACCCTACATATGTCCTATCATCCTTTAGACTTTGCAGAACATAAATATAAAACATTGCTTAGAAAACAAACAGCGAATGAGCGGGCCGCCTCAAAGGGGCGAGCCTCGCTCTTTTGACAAAGTCAAAAGAGCGGGATAGGGGAGTCGAACCCCTCTTCTCTGCTTGGAAAGCAGATGTTGGACCGATCAACTAATCCCGCATAATTATACCCGCCTAATCCTTATTATATCTTATTTGACAATTAGCTTTTATTTTGTGTATTATAAAATTGTTAGCTGGATTACACTTTTTATATGACCATTACAAGATGGGCTAAATATTCTTCAACCGCCCTGCTCTCCTTTGATGATTTTTTTAAGCAATTCCCCAGCAAACTAGTTAAAAAAAGAATAACAATTATGCCTGCGGGAGTTACCCCGACCGACGTTTACTACCTTAAAAAGGGTTATGCCAGAACTTACAGCGTTTCAGAAAGTGGTGAGGAGCTAACCATGGTAATTTTCCAACCCGGAGATTTCTTTCCCTTAATTTCAACTATAACTCCGAAGAAACTAAAGTATTACATTGAATCAATTACTGAGGTAGAACTCATTCCTGTTCCCAGAACAAAATTTATTGAATTTTTACGCTCAGGAATACAGAAGGGAAGGGATGAAATATTAATTGATTTCGCACTCAAATTAACTGCCAGATTTGAGGGGGTTTTAACCAGAATGGAACATTTGGTTTTTGGAACAGCTCAGCAGCGACTTGCATCTATTATTTTAATCTTGGGGGAGAGGTTTGGCGAAAAGCATGGATCCCAAATTTTCATCAAATCCCCCCTAACTCATCTGGATTTAGCATCTTTGGTAGGGATAACTCGAGAAACAACTACATTAATTTTGCATGATCTTACAGAAAAAGGCTATATTAATTTTGCCAAAAAACACCTCATTATAAAAAATCAAAAGAATCTGGAGCGCGAATCCTCAGTATGTTAACTTCTAGAATTTTGGTATTTACACTGATTTTTACTTTTGCATTTGGGTATTCTTTTAGAAACGATCTTTTAAAACTGTATCAAAGCTTAAGGGGCAACTTACCAAAAATTGAGCAGCTGGCAACAAATTTGGCAACAGAAGTTAAAGAAGAAGTTAATATTCCGCCACCTCTTCGAGCTGACAGAGAATCTCCTAGCGCCTTTTTAACTGTTGCAGGAACAATAAATCAAACAAATATTCAAAGAGCAAATAATAACTTACCTCATCTAAAGGTAAATAAAATCCTTGATCAAACTGCAGCTAAAAAATTGCAAGACATGTTTACCAATCAATATTTTACCCATGATTCTCTCTCGGGAATCGGAGTGGATGGCCTCGCAAAAGAAGAAGGATATTCACATATTACAATCGGGGAAAATTTGGCTTTGGGAAATTTTGAAACAGATGCTACCTTAGTTACGGCCTGGATGAACTCACCCGGCCATAGAGCTAATATTTTAAATACTAAATATACGGAAATTGGGGTTGCTGTTGGTAAAGGAATGTATGAAGGGAAACAAACTTGGATGGCTGTTCAGCATTTTGGCAGACCGCTATCAGATTGTCCCCAACCTGATTCTTCTTTGAAGGCAAAATTTGAGGATTTAAAAGCTCAAACAGATACAAAAGTAAATGAACTTGAAACAAAAAGGCAAAATTTGGATCAGTCTAATAAAGAACAGGTTGATGAGTATAATAGATTCGTTGAACAGTACAATAGTTTAGTAAGGGAGCTAAAAAGCTTGATTGAACAATATAATTCCCAGGTTGCAAGCTTCAACCAGTGTGCATCTTAAAACATTCTCTGTTAAAATACATTTAGGCCCAGGTGCTGGAATGGTAGACAGTGCAGCCTTAAGAGCTGTTGTCCTTTACGGACGTGAGGGTTCAAGTCCCTCCCTGGGCACTTTGACTATAGGATTAACGGGGACTAGTTCATCGGTAGAACGCTCGCTTTGGGAGCGAGAAGTACAGGGTTCAATTCCCTGGTCCCCGACAAAGGTTTTCATAGAATATCCAATCAGGCTGTTTGAGATACTGTCAAAAAGTTGGCTTTATAGAAGCCTTCAGAACATGGAAATTTTGACCTTCTTTACCTTTACCTCAAAGCTTTAGAAGACTAACGGTCTTCTCTTGGTCTTGCGACATTAACAACAATTTTTCTGCCATCAACGTCTGAACCATTTAAGTTTTTAACTGCGTTGTCTGCTTCCTCATCAGTTGACATTTCCACAAATCCAAATCCTCTGGATCTGCCTGTATCTCTATCTTTTACCACTTGAGCAGATACAACAGTACCTGCCTGGGCAAAAATTTGAGCTAATTTTGCATCATCAACTTCCCAAGGTAATGATCCAACAAATAATTTTTTAGCCAAAAATAATCACCTCGCCTTCTTTTTCTTTTGCGTGAGGTGATTTAGATAAAACTAATAAATACACTACACACTCTGTAACTATTATCTCACAATACTTAAAAAATAGCAACAAGTAAAATTATCGCGCAAATCTCGCGCAATATCTTGCGCAGTGAAATTACTTATTTAAGGTATAGTATATCGCGGTTGTACTACCATGACGATCCAAAAGCCCATTATCAACTAACCTTTTAAGCTTCAGTTGTGAAGTTCGTTTTGCCACCTTTAATATATCTACCACATCTTCTGAAGTAATTCTTCCAACAGTAGTTAAAAAATCCATAATCTGAATTTCATCTTTATCCAAGAAAATCTGTTCACTTTTTTTACTAGCCTTACCAAAACCTATTGACTGAGTCTGTTCTAAGGCCTTTCTAGCTTCAACTAAAAAGCCAGTGGTGAAGTATTCAAGCCAGTGAGTAAATTCACGACCCTGAATATACTCTTGTTCCTCTCCTCGGTGTTCAGCATTATAATAAGCTAAACGATCCTTATTATAATAATCCTCTAAGACAATAATTCTTCTAAAATCCCAGCTCATTCTATAAAGAAGTAGTTGAGTCAGTAACCTGGCCACCCGCCCATTACCATCAGTAAATGGATGAATTGAGACAAACTCAAGGTGGAATACTCCTGAAATAATAATTGGATGGATACCTTCACTTTTGGCTTTTTTTAACCAAGATAGTAAGTCGTTTATAAGTTTTTGTACTTCTTTGGCTGGAGGAGCCTTAAACCGAAGCATCTCTCTACCATCTCCTAGATCATCTAGCACATAGACATCAGCAGGTCTAAATTTTCCTACCTTAGGACCTTCTACCAACCCGTTAATGACCACTTTGTGCATTTTAAGAATCTCTACCAGATTAAGATCGTGTTTTTGCTTAGACATCTCATCAAGCAGAGTTAAAGCCTTGTAGTAGTTTTCTACTTCCAATATGTCCTTTTGTGCAGCTCTGACAGATTTACCTTCATATATTTTACCAACCTCAAATTCAGCTAGCTTATTACCCTCTATAGATGTTGAAGTGTAAGCCATTCTAAGAATAGCTTGACGACGGAGATGGGCTTCATTGAGCGGGAGAACTCTTGAACGTTCAATAGCAGCTTTGATTTCAGCTGTTTCAGCTATTCGAGAAAGAATTAGTGGGGTAATTGTATACCTGGGCTCAAACATATTCTATAATATTATAACATATTCTGCCTGCTGGCAGACAGGTCTTGCGCAATTTAAGCGCAATATCTTGCGCAAGCTCTTGGGGGTTGCAAAACTTATAAAAACTTTGTTACTCTAAATTTATGTCCAACTCAAATCATAATCAATTCAGAGAATCCCACAGGCGCAAAATAGAAAGACGCCACCAGTTTTACCGCTCTTTTGAAGCTCAAGCCCTAAAGGAGCGCTCCTTTTTTGAAAAAATGTCCGACGAGCTAACCGTTGCATTTGGAAGTACAGGCTTTCTAATTGTAAATATTATCTGGTTTACAACATGGATCATTATCAATATAGGCGCAGTTCCAGGTATAGAATCTTTTGATCCATTTCCATTTGGACTTTTAACGATGGTTGTTTCACTTGAAGCAATTTTTTTGGCAATTATAATTTTAGTTTCTCAGAATAGATCCTCATACATTGCAACTATCAGAGAAGAATTGCATATGCAAATCAATCTAATTGCTGAGGAGGAAATAACAAAATCTCTAAAACTTCTGGCCGAAATTAGAGATAAAATAGGCATTAATGAGAAAGATTTAGAGCTTGATGAAATGCTTCATAGAATAAATACAGGATACATTGAAAAATCGCTAGTTGAACAGATTCAAAAAGCTAACATTAATTTAGGTTCAAGGCTTGTCAATAAATTAAAAGACGAATTCCAGGATGTATTAGATCCTCTGAAGATTATGCAGCAAGGAAAGTGATCTTTTTAAGTTAGTAATCAGGAATCTTCCAGCTTTTGTTTATCAATTCTTTTTGCAATCAAGAAACCTAAAAATATCCCAATTACCAAAGGGATAAGCCCAAAAATAGTTGTGCCTATAACTAAATTAAATACCAATCCTCCTAAAAGGGATGTAAAAATAGCAGTAGGAATGGCAAGTATGTAACCCAATAATATAGCGAGTTTTTGTCGATTAGTTTTTGCTCCCTTTAGAAAAAAATCCATAGTCAAACCGGAAAGTAGTCCCAATGGTAAAAATTGAAGGCTTTCCAAAGCCATTGCGAGATCAACAGAACTAAATCTTAATCTAAAAACGAAAATTTGTAGAATAGGCCAAAGAAGGGTTAGGCAAGCTATTAATTTATAGTTTAGGTTTGGAATTTTGGGCATAAGTATACTCTAGATTATATAATATACTTTAGATATAATTCAAACATATTGC
>CAYIDT010000038.1:0-599 GCA_964362265.1 uncultured Gammaproteobacteria bacterium
TGAGCTTTAAATTGTGATTTGGAAACTACCTGCTGCATATGACTATAGTCATAGTACCATAGTCATTAAGTCTTGTCAAGAGTTGCATAAAAATTATAGGTCTGTTATAATTCGCCTGTTATGTCACCTGAATATAAAGAACCACCCGCTTCTAAAAAACCGGCTGTGCTCCCAGGGGAAACCTTAATGCACCCCAGGCTAAGAGAAGCTCTTGCCGGAGTAAAATTTACTTTTTTAGATCCCAGAAGCAGAGAATTTTTAATAAAAGCCATTGAACAAAGCGCTCTTGAGGGGATTCCTGTAAGAAACAGGAGTATATTTGGAACCTATGTTTCAAGCCGGGCTTCATCTACAGAAGTCGGCCATATATATGGCAAATCAGGAGCAAGAGTAAGACAAATAAACAGTGACGTTTTAAATAAAATATGGCTAAATTCCCCAGATAGCCTAAAAGAAGAGTTCCCAAGGAATAGCATTCCTCTTACAAAATCAACTGATACTTTACCTCCGGAGTGGATACTGGTGCAAAATAACCTGGGCTCCAGAATAGTTTGGGCGCTGGATCAGGGTAAATCTGTTGCTGAAGATCGGAAGAGCAC
>CAYIDT010000038.1:609-5377 GCA_964362265.1 uncultured Gammaproteobacteria bacterium
GCAGGCATTAAACCTGCCCCGCCACCAATTAACACCCAGGCTAAGGATGTTAAGAAAATTGGGTTTTGCCATTCCGGCTAACCTGAATAGATCCAAAAATGAAAACACAGAACTTGCTCAAAAATTAAGGGACAACAGTTTATCGGACAGGGAAGCTCAAGAATTACTTAATCAGGTGCGAATTTGGTTTTATGATGTATATACTAAAGGTGAAAATCCTCTTTTAATACCCATAGCTAGTCTTACATATAGACTTGGCTATCATCCCTCCTTAGGTGATATATCACAATTTATAAAGTCTGCCAGAGCCGCAGGAATATCCTCCGGCCATATCACCAAAGAGGTTAAGTCAGGCCCTCAAAAAGGCATTCAGGATTATTATTTTATTGCTGCCATACATAAAGATCGGGTAAGGGAAGCATTCGAGAAAGATCCAAGCTTGCAAAGGTTTAAAGAAAATCCAGTAAGCCAGGTTGGGGGCCCGGATGCGAAACTGCCAACTTTCTGGCAATTAAGGCCAAAACAACAGTTATTCAGGTCGCCTTTCCATATTTTTCAGGAACTGGGTATCAGCTGGGGCCAATATAATCACTTTAATAAGGGCGAAATTTTTAACAGTGATTGCCCGGTGCCTGTTTTTAGAATCAGACATGGTAACTTATACTACCCGTTGGATCAGGAAGAAACATTAAGAGTTTATATTCAGGAAAAGCTTGAGAATCAATCTCGATTCCCGCAGATTTAACGCAAATTGTCCGCAAAACTATTCTTTTTTAGGCTCTTCAGCAGGTTTTTCAGCTTCCGCTACCGGTTCAGCCGGCCCAGCTTCTCCGGATTCAGCCGTAGCTTCAGACTCCCCGCCTTCTACAGCCACCGCTTCAGCAGCTTGCGTAGCCTCTGCGGCCTGCTCTTCTAAAAGCTCGTGCATTTGAGCTGAAACGGCCGGAGCCAGTTTAACTACAATTTCTTCTAAATCAGCATTAATAGTGATCTTTTCCCTATCTACATTAAGCTGAGAAACTGTAATTGCATCATCAATTTCTTTAAATACAGATATGTCCACCTCTATTTTTTCCGGAAGGTCTGTTGGTAGCGCCTCTACCTCCACCTCGTTTAAAGTTTGCAGTATAATAGCTTCCCCCAAATGAACTTTCTCCGGCTGCTCACCAATAAGTTCTATTGGCACAGCTACTTTAACTTTTTCGCTCAAGTTAACCTGATAAAAATCAACATGAATTAATTTGCCGTCAACCGGGTTGTATTGCACTTCGCGGATTAATACGGGCCGCACCTTTTCCGAGCCAATCTTTAAATCAATTAAACCTGTCTCACCTGCTTCTTCAAAAACCTTTTTAAAAATTTTTGTCTCAATAGAAACATGCTCTGAATCTAGCCCTTTCCCAAAAACATGAGCTGGCAGCTTACCATTTACCCGTAAACTCTTAACTTTTTTACCGAGCACGATTCTTTCTTCTGCTTGTAAACTAATTCTATCCATGCGAGATAATTTATCACAAAGCTGCCATTTTTACAACTCACCCCTAAAAGCTAAATTGCCTATCCTCTGATAAGTCTGAAGAAATTTTCTTATTCATTTTTTCGGATTGAAACTCCAACTCGAATTTATCGTCCCTAGTGCCTGCTTGTTTATACACAAATAATTTGTAGTGGTTTTCAAATTTATTGGGTATTTGATAGTCTAAAATAAGAGTTTTTTGTTCTCCCCGCTCAAGTGATATTACGAATGAATACCCTACTTTTCCATAATCTGAAAAGGTTGAGGTTTTATTTTTATAATCTATCTCACCAAGTGAAATTTTATTTAACTTCGTACCCGAAGGAAGATAAATCCTTACCCTAGCCTTATAAATATCTTTTAAGCTATTATTTATAATACTCAAAGATAATTTATCAAAAATAGCGCCTTTATCATCAACGCTTACCACAAGTTTAAATTTTCTGCTAATTTCACTGTTAACTTGGCTATCTCCAATACTACTCTCAATCTCTGCTAAAAAATCACCTGAGATATCGGGTTTACCGGATAAACTACTGGAAAAGTTACTTGAGTTAATTAAATTTTCTAGCTTTGGATCAAAAAAGGCCACCATTGCGTGCTTCTGCCTAAAAAGGCTTATTAGATTCTCTCCTGTTTTTGGCAAAACCCCTGATGAGCCAAAAAATACTCTATTGAGTAATTCCTTTTGTAAACCAATTAAAAATTTTGGGTTATTCACTACAGCTTTCTCCATAATATTATCATTATCTATTTTGCCAAATCCTTCTAAATCAACAGCCCCCATTGAAACAAGCATTTCTTTAAAAGCATCTAAATCCACTGCTAAAACTCCATCCACACTAATGCCTGTAATTTGTTTAAAAAAGAAGTTTATTTGGCTACTTGCAGTTTTAAAATCAGGTTCCCAATTACTATCCGAGAGCAGCCATACTGTTTTACCTAAATCCTCTTTAATCTCTTTTGGAGGCTCAATTTTTTCTTTGATTAGAGCATCTAACTCTGAAACGTCCTGCACTGCCACTTTCTTAAGTTTACTGTCTTCAAAATCAATCTGAGCAAGACTTACAATTTTTCCCCCTGCTCCCCGCAAATTCAAATTATTTTGTAAAACCAAAAGATAGGTTTTTTTGTTATCTAGGGCTTTATCCAAAACCAATGCAACCACCCTGCCGTCTTTTGATAATCCTTCAAAATGAGCTATTTTAACTCTTAAGTCATCCACCCTTTGTTGCAAGCTGGGAATATTTTTAAAATTCGCCTCTTTTAGAGCAAGACTCACTTTAGAAAACCCTGTACTGGCCAGTTCAAACTCTAAGGCTGAATGCTGAAAGAAGCTTTTAGGAGAATCCTTTGAATCAGTAGCCACTAGCTTAAAACCCTGATTTAAAAGCTTCGTTGCCAAAATTAGATGATTGAGTGATGAAGTTAATTGGGAAGAATTAGACAAAATCTCATCCACTTCTTCAAGTTGGCTTTTTAAAACGTCTGTTTTCCTCAAAATAGCTATTCCTGAAAGCCAATCCTTGGCTAAACTTACAGCTTTCGAGGCCTGTTCAACATCCTGCAAACTTTTATCATATTCCCCTACCCTTAAGTCTTTTAACATAAGATCAAGATTATATCTGAAACTAATCGCTCCCACTCCCAGAGTAAATATTGGAAAAATCAAAGCATAAAAAATCAAAACCCAGCCGATAGCCGCAAAAATTTGGTTTTTTTGGAAAGCTATTTTTAAACTAGGCTTAGTTTTCTGAAATCCTTCTTCTTTATTCACTTGATTGCTAATTTTTGATAATTGATTCTCAATCTTATTAAAACTTACTCCCCTGTCGAGTTTTGGAATCTGAATTTGATTATCTTTAAAATAGCTGATTGTTTTTCTTAAAGCTTCTACTAGACTTGTCCTTGGAGACCAGCCTAAATGATCCATTGTTGATTTTAAATTTGGCGTAGGCCACGGAGGAAGTTCACTCGGTCGAAATCCTTTTTGTTCGTACCATATCGGATCAAGAAGAACCTGTTTTATTTCTTCAACTTGAGTTGGCTGCAAGGCTAATCCATCAAAGATTTTTTGAGCAGTTGCTCCGGCAAGCATACTTTTTATGATCAGCTTCACCGCATCATCAATAAAAATAGCGCGTGAAGAAAATTCCAGTGCTGTTGACTGAGCCTGCAGCTCATCTAAAAGCGAAGCCTGAATCAAACGGACAATCGGATCTTTTTCTCGAAAGTGCATTCTGGGGCCAAAAACTGAAGCCAGTCTTACTACCCTTGCGTTTAGATTACACTCTTTAGCAAATTTAGCAATTTGGTTCTCCAAATCTGATAGCCAGGTTAAACCGTAAGCCTCTTTCTTATCATATAAGTTGATAGACGATAGAAGAACTATTTTTGACTTACTAATTTTTGCAAGCTCTAAAATATTTTGGATATACCCTAATCCTTCTGCTGTAAAAAAAATATAATCCAGCCTTGGTAGAGCAAGGCTAAACTCAGAAATCGGTAGATTGATTAAATGAAAACTGCTATTTTTAATAGCATCTAATAAATTTTCTCTTCTCCCTGTTGAAAAGTTATCCACACCAACCACCTGGATGTTATGTAAAAGTAGTGCATCTGTTAAATGAGAACCTAAAAAACCTCCGGCTCCCACAACCAAAGCTAGGGGGGTGTTTCGTGCAAAGGTTTTACTATTGTTTCTAATGATATTGTCGTCAATTTCCCCCACGAGCAAATAGTAGCACTCCTACTGAGGATTTCAAGAGAGAGGAACAGTTACTTTCTGTGTCATCTATTATCTAATGCCTTATTTGCCAACCTGTCAGCTTCTGTGTTTTTACCTCGTGGGATATGTGTATATTTAATGTTCCCCAGTTCCATTTCTAGAATCTTAATTTGACTAAATAAAGGTTTTAAATTGGGGTGTTTTATTTTATATCTACCTGATAATTGCTCTGCTGCAAGTTTTGAGTCGGCAAATAGTTCTATTTCTACTTTTTTATCAGAAAAATTTTTTTGTACCCACTTTAATGCCCGAAGTACTGCAGTATATTCAGCAACATTATTAGTAGTTTGTCCGATATATTCCCCTTCCTCATGAAGTAATTTTCTTTCCTTATCAGAAATAGTAAAACCGTAGGATGAGGAACCAGGATTACCACGGGAGGCCCCATCTGTATATATAATTAGCTTCATATAATGATAATACCAAAAATTCCTGCTCATTGAAATTCTTAGTACATATTTCGG
>CAYIDT010000039.1:0-5330 GCA_964362265.1 uncultured Gammaproteobacteria bacterium
GACGTGTGCTCTTCCGATCTTATCGTTCTGACCTGCGGTGCCTGGTTGATTTATGGTGAGCGTATCGAACCACTATGTCGAAGACCATGAGTTTGTCGAATGGTTGGAACCTATTTCAAAGAGCAGTTAGAGAAATTATCAGTTCGTCCACAGTTTCAAGCCGCACTCACTTTCAACAAGTAATTATAGCAATTTTATAATTTCCTCTTATAGATAACACAATCTTTTCCTTGGACTGGTTGAAATCCTTCGCGCACCAAATATGGTATATGATTTGCATCAGGAAGGGGTTGTGTTGTAACTTCTGTCGCGCCTAGTTGTTGGGCAATTTCCAATCTTCGTTGGAAAAGTCCTTTATATACACCCCTCCTTCTGTCTTCGGGTCTGACATAAGCACTATCAAGTTCTACCTGACCTGTTTTAACATCAACAAATGACAGTGCTCCATATCCTAACGCTTCTGATGCTTGATTTACTGCAACAACCGCTATTGCCCAGTGGCTATCACAAGCCGCTTCAAGTTCCACAAGAAGGTCTTCCTCGCTTCCGTGTCCTAGTTCAGGTAAACAAAGAACCTCACCATACATCCTCGCTATCTCATTTGTATATTTGCCCAGATTAAGTTGCTTATCTACACCTGCTTGGAATACTTCATAAGTATAGTCTGGTTCTTTCATATTTAAGTTCTAACTGTCCCAAACGGGCGGTGGGGGTGAGATTCGAACTCACGGTCCGCCAAAGGCGGACAGTTGTTTTCGGAACAACCGCACTAGTCCACTATGCGACCCCACCAGATCAAGCGCCCCCGGCGGGAGTTGAACCCACATTACGAGATCCGCAATCTCGAGGTCTATCCATTAGCCTACGGGGACATATGCGTATTTTAACAGAAAAGGAGGTTATTTTATATTTTCCAGGGGAAAATGTTTTTGCAAAGCTTCTGACCATTTATCAAAAATGCTCATTTTCGGTTTTTCTGCAAAAGGCAAAAACTGTGCTACTTCCTTCTTAACTGCTTCCTGATCCTGACTTCCTAAAATTACCATAAATTGTGCCGGATAGCGCAGTTTTGTTTGAACAAACAAAACCTCCTGCCCCTCACTAACCTTAAACCAGAAGCTTTCCAGCTCGTGCCAGAAATAAAAATGCTCCCCCACAGTTATCCCTTGAGTAGAAATTTTATATTTCATATCTCCCGGGGGAACAAAAGCCAAAGCGTAAGCCACAAAAGCAAATGCTAAAATTACTCCAATAAGCAAAAATTCACTGGCCAAAAAGGCAATTAAAATTAAAAGAATTACTATAATTGCCACAGTTGTATAGTAGGATCTGTCCTTTTTTCTAAAAGGACGGGATGGTGCCTCCCATTCAATAAGCGTTTTAACCTCTCCTGCTTCAGCTATTTTTGGATGAAATTCATCAGTCTCGTTTTCAGATGGTCTAAAAAATTTGGGCATTAGTTAGAATTATACACTACATTCTGCTAAAATAATCACACAAGGTGGGTTGTCCGAGTGGTTTAAGGAGGCGGTTCGCTAAACCGTTGGCAGAAATGTCACACAGGTTCGAATCCTGTACCCACCGCATCAGTAGACATTTTCATAGTGAGTTAGACGAACCAGTTCATTTTCTGGGGAGAGAACAACTGCTACAACGTCAATCCGGCAGGGTAGGGTTTCTCCTTTCATATAGATTGTAGCCATATTTTTAACTCTTTTTAATTTACCTTTGCTAATCATTTCCTCGGGAAGTCCAAACTCCACCCCTTTTTTAGCCTTAACCTCAACAAATACAAGAATAGTTTTGTCTTGGGCTATAATATCGATTTCCCCAAATCTGTTGCTAAAATTTGTTTTAAGGATTTGATAACCTTTTTCCATAAGCGCTTTAACAGTAAGAGTTTCTGCCAAGCGTCCTATTTCTCTGGTGTTCATATAATCTGTCTATACTGCAGAGCTTCAGCCATATGGTTGGGCAAAATTTGTCTGTTTTCTTCCAGATCAGCAATGGTTCTGGCTACTTTAATCAGCCGGAAATAGCTGCGGGCGGAAAAATCAAAGCGGTCGGCAGCCAGTTTCAGAATATTTTCCGCTTCAGGTGTCAAAAAACCGTATTTTTTAACATCACGGTTTCTCATTTGCGAGTTGGTATAAAGAATGCGCTCGTCTCTTTCAAACCGCTTTGTTTGAATTTGGCGGGCCATAGAAACTTGTGTCTTTGCCTCCTTTGAAGAAATTTTATTTGCTGTTTTTTCGGAAGTAACCGAGAGCTTCTCTGTTTCAACAGCAGAAACAGCAACAAAAAGGTCAATTCGATCTAAAATCGGGCCGGAGAGGCGGTTTTTATATTTGGTGATTTGTTTGTCGGAGCATTTACATTCCCTTTTTGGGTGATTTAAATATCCGCATGGACAGGGATTAATAGCGGCAACAAGAGTAAAGCTTGCAGGATATTTAACATGTCCGGCAGCTCTTACAATCTCAACAGTACCATCCTCCATTGGCTGCCTTAAACTCTCAATAATGCTTCTTGGAAACTCCGGCATCTCATCCAGAAATAAAACTCCCAAATGAGCTAAACTTACCTCTCCTGGCAAGGGGTTACTTCCACCTCCAACCATTCCCGCGTTTGAAATGCCATGGTGTGGGGATCTGAATGGCCGACTGTTTATCAGTGCCTGCCCGGGTGAAAGAAGGCCCGATACAGAATAAATCCTGGTTACTTCCAAAGCCTCACTGGCTGTCAATGGAGGCAAAATTCCCGGAAGCGAGCGTGATAACATTGTTTTGCCTGTGCCCGGCGGGCCCCACATCAATAGGTTATGCCCGCCCGCGGCAGCAATAATCAAAGCTCTTTTTGCCTGTTCCTGTCCGGCAATCTCTGCCAGGTCAAATTCCGCAATCACCCCTTCAAGCGTGTCTGTCAGGGTTTTAGGCTTTAATGGGAAAATTTTTTCTCTGGATAAAAGATGTTCAACAAGCTGAAGTAGAGAACTTAGCGCCATTACTTTAACATCGCTTACAACGCTTGCCTCGGAAGCGGAAGGCTTTGGAACAAAGATTGTACCTCCAGAAGCATTTTTTTGGGTAAAAAGTGCCAAAAGCAGGATTCCTTTGGTTGGCCGAAGTGTGCCGTCAAGCGACAGCTCTCCGTAGAAAAATGACTTTGTTAAATCAAAATCAGGAGGATGAGGGAGCTGACCGCTTGCCAAAAGCACCCCCAGGGCAATCGGCAGATCATAAGCGGCTCCGTCTTTAGGTAAATCCGCAGGAGCAAGATTAACAGTAATTTTTCTGGGCGGAAAATCCAAGTGAGAGTTGATAATGGCTGTTTTTACTCTCTCTCGAGCTTCTTCAACAGCTTTACTGGCCAAACCCACAATAGTAAAACCCGGGAATCCTGCCGATGCTACATCAACCTCTACATCCACAGGCACTGTTTCAAGCCCGATATTGGCAATTGAACGTATTTTAATTAACATCAGCTATATAGTATTTTCCATCTTTTTCAATGACTTGACCAGATAGCAATAATATTGACAGTCTAGCTCCTATTTCGGAAACCGGCAGCTGCAGATTTCTGGCCAGTTCATCGGCAGTTTGCGTTTCATTAAGAAGAATCTCCATGATCGGGTCATCAGTATTAAAAATAGGAGTTTGGGTTGATGTACCCAGCCACATTTTTGCCAAACCGCCCGCGATTAAATTGTTGGTTCCTGCTGAGGTTCGGCTGGTAATGGGACCGGGCACTGCCCAAAGCATTCTTTTTAGTTTATTTGCAAGCCTGGCTGTTATCAGCGAGCCGCTTTTTTCTGCCGCTTCAACCACAATCACCTCTTGCGAGAGTGCTGCCACAATCCGGTTTCTTGCAGGGAAGGTCCAGTGAGTTGGTTCTTGAACCTCCCATTCGGAAAGCAAAATCCCGCCAGTGTCAATAATGCCCTTGGCTAACTTTAAATCTTCACCGGTTAATTTTTTATCAATGCCCCATCCTAAAACAGCAATAGTTAAACCTCCACCTTCAACACAAACCCGATGGGCGCACTGGTCAATCCCGTACATAAAACCGGAAACAATAGTTTTTCCAGTTTGGACAAACTGGGGAACTATTTTTTCTATTGCCCGCTCCCCGTAACTTGTCATTCTCCGGCTGCCAACTATGGCCACACAATTTTCAAAGATTTTTGGGTTTAAGTTGCCCTGGAAGTAAAGTTTCTTTGGGGGAGTTGACAGATCAAGAAGTTGTTGAAGCTGTGAAATTTTCTGCCAGTTTTTAATTTCTTGATAATCCACGACCAACATAATATCATATAATATCTAAGCGCTTGGGTGGGGTCGCATAGTGGCCTAGTGCGGAGGTCCTGAAAACCTCTGTCCGCCTTTGGCGGACCGTGAGTTCGAATCTCACCCCCACCGCTTATCTAGCTAAAGTTAGGACCCAGACTTTTTTAGCACCAGCCCGCTTTAAAACGTAGCAGCATTCTTTCGTTGTTGAACCTGTTGTCCAGACATCATCAATCAACAATATATTCATCCTAGCATTCCCGCGCCCGCTTCGCCGCGAGGCGAGAAAGCGGGAATCCATTTCAAAAGCATTTCTTATATTTTTCCGCCTCTCTTTTTCTGTTAATTTAACCTGAGGCCTTGTAAAACGAGTACGTTTTAGACATTCTAAATAATCTAAACCTAATTTTTTGGATAATAATTGTCCAATTAATGCTGCTTGATTATAGCCTCGTTTATTTTCTCTCCACCAGAAAAGCGGTACTGGCACAATCACCCAATCCTTTCCACCATCCTTTTTAATTTGATCAAAAACAAATGGCTGAAATTTGGCCCAATATTCAATCATGATATCTACCAAAACCTCAGCCAAATCAGAAACCCATTTATACTTTAGCTTTTGGATTGCTGATCTTAGCGAATCCTGATAAATCCCTAAGCTCCATAAACCATCCAGGCCAAAACGCCTTCTGCAAATAGGATGGGTTGCTCCCCCAACAGCTAACCTTTCGCAAAAAGGGCAAATAAGCTCTCCCTGCATGATATTTGAAACACAATCGGCACAAAAATAGCTGTCAAACTTACCGCAACCAACGCATCTTTTAGGAAATAAAACATTAAGAATTAAATTCACAAACCCATTCTAACAAAAAACCCCGTACCGTATGGTACAGGGCTATTTGGTGGAGATGTCGGCGGTGAAGCCGAGTCCAAGATAAATCTATCAAAAACTTCTACAAGCTTAGCTAATTAATTTTTATTCATTAGTTGTAACCAATTAGCAGGAAAACTAATGAATGATCAAACTTTCTTTTGTTAATACTGATC
>CAYIDT010000040.1:0-5311 GCA_964362265.1 uncultured Gammaproteobacteria bacterium
CCTCCAAAAGATTTATGGCTGTCCGGGGAAACTATAAATTACTACTATTTCGGGCACTTGATCGTTGCAGTCCTAACTAAACTTTCATTTTTAGATCCAAGAATTACATTTAATTTAATGGTTGCCACTTTATTTGCTTTAACTTTTACCGAATCATTCTCTATTGGAGCAAATTTGATTAATCTTAATGGATCCCCGATTAGATCGGGGGTGACAAAAGTGATAGTTTGCGGGTTACTTACTGCTTTTCTAGTCACACTTGCAGGTAATCTTCACACTATTTATGCATTTTTCCAAAATTATAATACAGATAATCCTGTTCCTTTCTGGCAGCTTAAGCCGGAAATTAACTTTGACGGGTATTGGTATCCTAATGCTACTCGTTTTATTCCAAACACTATTCATGAATTTCCTCTTTACTCATTTGTTGTGGCAGATCTTCATGGTCATGCATTGGATATTCCCGTAGTTTTATTAACTATTGCAGCAGTAATTGCGATTTATTTCCAAAAAAAACTAAATCAAGGATATATTTTAATTTATGGTTTTCTCTCTGCTAGTTTGCTCATGACAAACTTTTTAGATGGACCCATATATCTATTTTTATTTTTAATTGTGATGTTTTATAAGTTAAGACTTAATGCTTTCAAATATATTGGAGCAGTTTTTATTTTGGCTATTATATTTTCCCTTCCCTTTTGGCTAAATTTTAAACCCTTTAGTTCTGGCATTGGATTACTTTGTGCTCCACAATTTTTAACTGATTTAGGAAAATTAGGACCACTACTTTTTGAAAAAGACCACTGCGCTAGATCACCCTTTTGGATGTTGATGATACTTTATGGATTCTTTTATTTTGTATTTTTAGGGTTTATAAAAAGGTGGAGTAAATTTACAACCACAGATAACTTAATTCTCCTTTTAGTTTTATTTTCTACTCTTGTAATCATGATTCCGGAGTTTCTTTATATAAAAGATATTTATCCTGCCCATTTTCGGGCCAATACTATTTTTAAATTCGGGTTTCAAGCGTTTATTGTTCTATCGCTTTGTGCAGGTTATATGATTTTTAGAATTTTCCAGAATATCCAGTGGCGCATACCTTTTATACTTTATACTCTATTTTTTATACTTTCATTATCCCTTATATCAATCTATCCCTATTTTGCAATCCGTTCATATTATGGAGGGCTAAAAAGCTACGTTGGCCTTGATGGTTTAAAATATCTTAATAACATTTACCCTTCTGACTATAAAACAATACTTTGGATTAAGAAAAATATTAAAGGTCAAAGTGTTTTACTTGAAGCAGTTGGGGAATCCTATACTGATTATGCAAGAATTTCTTCTAATACCGGATTGCCTACAGTTTTAGGATGGCCTGTTCATGAGTGGCTCTGGAGAGGCTCTCCTGAAGAGGGAAATAAAAGAGCTGAGGATGTAAAAACTTTGTATGAAACTACAAGTTTGGAAGCAACTCAAGCTTTAATAAATAAATATAATATATCTTACATATTCATTGGAGAACTTGAAAAGCAAAAATATACAAATTTAAACGAAGACAAATTTTTTACTTTAGGTGAAATTGTTTTTCAAGCAGACCAAACCACTGTCTATAAACTAGACTAATTATTATAGGATGCCATGTCAACCGAATTTAGGGACCGATCTTGATCTTCCTGATAAGCTACTCTCTGACCCGTTTTTACAAATTATTACCTTAATGGTTACTAACTCATGTTTATGTGGAAGCCCAGCGTGATAAAAAAAACGATCCACTAGCTAACGAGGATTTGTTAAAAGTACAAAAGCAGTTGAAAATCCATTTTGGCGAAGAACAAACAAGAATGATCACAGAGGAATATGCTAAGAATCAACTCTTAGGAGATTTACATAGGATAATTTGGCTTGTCTCTAAAAAAGGGGTTGGCTTTTCCGAGCTTTCACTTTCTTCAGCTACTGGCTGAGGAATATTGCTTTAGAGCAAAGTTCCAAGTCTTTAAAGAAACCCAAAAAAATATCAACGAAAAAATTATCGCATACAATATAAGTACCGGTGAAAGTATCCCAAGTAAGGCTTTAACAGGAAAGCTCATCATTACTCCAACAGGAATTGCAAAAGTTAAAAATCCCCTTATCGGTTCTCTGTAGATATCTACAGGAAATCTTCCCATAGATGTTATATCCCGATACATCCACAACACATTATCTATTTCAGTTGTTAAAATTGCTAAACTCAAAACTAAAATATGAAATGATAAGGCGATAGTAAATCCGGCAGCAACAAGCAGAATATAGAAAATTATACCGAGAGGATCGATAATTTGTAACCTGTTTATAAAATAAACGATTGCCCCAAGAAGCGGGATTAGGGTAATAAAATCCAAAAGATCCGGCCCAGAGGTTAAAGATCTAAATAGTGGGTTAAATGGTTTTATCAGAGTAAAGTCAAAATTTCCATTTACAACTGTTCCTCTAAACCTATAAACCTCCCTAAATAGAAGCTGTGCCAACATATCTATCAAATTAAAAGTTAAAAAGAAAAAAATGGTTTGATCTAAGCTGTAACCTGCTAAAGCTTTTGTTTTATCAACCAAAATAATTATAAAAAATAAAAAGATTCCAAACCTTAAAATTTTTCCCAATAAAAATAAAAGCAGTGCCCACCTAACCATCATCTGAGTCTGTATAGCATTTATGGCAAATATCCACCAAACTTTTACGTATTTCATATTAGTGACCTACGGCTGTATAATGCCGAAGGCCTGCATGTAAAGTTTTTAAAGTAAGGATATACATAAAAACCACCCAAAAAATTAAAATAGTAAATCCTTGAAAAAGATCTAGAGCAGATAGAGTACCAAGATAAAGCTTTGATGGAAAATAAATTAAATAGGGAAAGGGAGTTAACATTAAAATATTAAAGACTGCTTTTGGTAAAATATCAATCGGGAAAAGTCCTCCAGCAAAACCCTCTAAAAAAATGGTAATTAGAAAAAACGGACCCCAGGAATTTTCCACCCAAAAAGCTGTCAGTCCAATCACAAATGAGATTAAAAAATATAAAATTAACCCTAAAAAGATAGCTAAGGTAAAAAGAGCTAAAATTAAAATATCTTGTTGAAAAATAAGTGGAGGTTTAAGTAAAAAAGCTAAAAGGATAATTTCTGCTATTACAAATAAAATGTTTAATAACTTATCTGATAAATCTCTTGAAAAGTAAAAACTAATAAAACCTAAGGGCTTAACCAGAAAATTAGCTACATCTCCCTGGTTTATATGACCGGCCAGATCCATTACTCTAGATGATAAAATTACAGCTCTAATTAGGGCTGCCACCATTATATATGTAAGCATTAAATTTTCCGTATATCCAAATACCTCTTGCTGTGATTGAAAAATCGTCCACCAGATAAAATAAGCTACCAGAAGTTGTAAAACTGAACGAATCCTCCAAAGGATAAAATTTAATCTATAAACCAAAGCTCCTTCCCAGGTGATTTTAAAAACAGCCAAGTATTTACTCATGTTTTGATTTAGAAAAGACCATGCGAATTATCTCCTCTATTAGAGGCTCTTCTATTGTTAAATCTGCAACTTCAAAACGGGATAAAAGTTTTGATGCCCTTTTGGGAGCTTCATCAGATGGAACATGGATTAAAGCATGTAAACTATCAAACTCTCTCACCTCACCAATGCTTTCCAATTGTTTCTTATCCACCTCATTTACAAAATCTATATTTATCACTTTATATGGAGCGAATTTCTCAACAATACTATCCAAAAGTCCATCATATAAAATTTTCCCTTGATCAATAATTATTACTCTCTTGCAAAGCTCCTTTACATCACCCATGTAATGAGAAGTCAAAATGATGGTGGCATTAAATTTTTGATTGTACTGCTTTATAAAATCCCTCATCTTTTTTTGTGCAACTACATCAAGGCCTATGGTTGGCTCATCCAAAAATAAAACTTTCGGGCTGTGCAGCAGGGCTGCAATCAACTCACATTTCATTCGCTGGCCCAAAGATAATTTTCTCACCTGAATTTTTAAAATATCTTCAACCTCCAACATTTTAGTAAGTTCATTTACCACTGTATTAAAATTATTATCAGAAACTTCATAAATTTCTTTATTTAAAATAAAGCTTTCCCAAGGAGGTAAATCCCACCAAAGTTGATTTTTTTGGCCCATGACTAATGCAAATTGTTTCTGAAAACGAGCTTCCCTCTTAAAGGGCTCATGCCCCAAAACTTGAACTTGTCCGAAGGTTGGATAAAGTAATCCAGATAAAACTTTTAAAGTAGTGGTTTTACCAGCTCCGTTTGGACCGATAAAACCAATGAGTTCTCCCTCTCCTATTTCAAACGAAACACCATCAACTGCTTTTACATTAAAATATTCCCTGGCAAAAAGGGATTTTACAGATCCCCAAAATCCCGGTTCTTTTTGATGAACAGAGTAATATTTTTTTAAATTTTTAACTGATATAATACTCACTTACTAAATGTACCATTTAATACGAGTTTGAATCAATATGTTTGAGTTGACTTTAATACTTAATTATTAGACCATAAACGCTAATGATTAGAGCTTTAGGATTGATAATTTCCCTATCATTATTTTTGATAATTTTTACCATAATCTCACCCTCAGTAGATGCACAAGAATATTTTTTTCAGGAAGAATTTAACCTCGAAAGACCAAGTAATACTTTAGATTCAAATAACTGGATAGTTTATCCAAATGCAGGATTGGGGGTAACCACAATAAAAGAAACAGGAGGAAATCTTGTAACTTCTCAACAAAATAATAAACCCCAATACCCTTTAACTGTTTCAAAAAACCAGATTATTCCGGGTGGGGATTTTTCTGCAGAAATAAAGTTTCAATATACAAAAGTTACTTTTTGGGGAACAGGGATTGCATTGGCAAAAGAAGCTCCCACCAATGGAGGGGGATTTTCTGCTATGTTAACTTTATATACTTGGAGTGATCAGGGTGGATTGGGTATGCGGTTACAATATAATAATCAAGTAGTCAAGATTATTCCTGTTAATTTAAATCCCCATATATTTAGGGTGGAGAGGCTTGCAAATAAATATCATCTATTTTTGGATGGGGAAGAAGTTTTTACATCGCCGCAAACTTCGGAAAAAGTAAACTATATTTGGTTTGGAAATCCAACTATTCAAAACCCTCCTGTTCCAGAGTGGACAAGTTTTAATGTGGATTATGTAAGGGTAAAATCTTTAAAAACTCCTTTAATTCTTATCCCGGGAATTGGTGGATCAGAATTAAAAGTTG